>JAFQOC010000314.1 GCA_017420845.1 Clostridia bacterium | reverse complement strand
GGGGGAGGAGACCCTGGAATTCATCCTGCCTCACCCCGAGGACGGGCGCTTTTCGGTGTCCCTCACCGTGAGCGGGCGCAAGGGCTTTGCGGGGACCTGCGCCCTCCGCTTCGGCCAGGCCGAGGTGGCCTCCGCCCTTGACCCCGAGGAGGCCATCGCCGCCATAGAGGAGGTCATTTCCGACCGTATCGTGGCCATCGTGCGTTACAAGAACCGCGCCGCCTACGACGATTGCCGCAAGGTCTCCGTAGCCCCCACGGAGTGGCTGTACCAGATGCCCGACCATGAGGAAGCCTTGAACGCCATGCTGGGAAAGCTGGAAAAGCCCTCGAGCCTTTGGGAGAGGGTCAGCGGAAAATATACGGGGGTATTCGAGGTGTATCGGTGGAGCGGAAGCAGGGTTCTGGAACGGCAGCTCTCCTTGCGCGATCTTTCAGGATAAAAACCCTTTTCCCGGACGGAAGGGATCGTCGTTATCCACAGCTCACCGACACAAAGCAGTCTTTCGCGTCAGGCCAAGCGCCTTTCGCGGGAGACTGTTTCCTTTTTGCCCCCAAGTCCCCGTTATCCCGACTCAAGCAACGTTCCGTCGAATATGTTTTTACCCAAAAAATCTTTTATTATCAACACTTTATAGAGCACATCGGCCGTTTTTTCGTCAAAACGCCAAAAACGCCGATACCCTATTGCAAAAATACCTTGAATTTGTTATAATATGTATGATTCCCACCTGTGCGGTGCAGAAGAAAGGACAAACCATGAACATGAAAAAGAAGAAGTTTTTGACGGTCATGGCCATTATCTTGGCCGTGCTGATGCTCGGCTCCATGGCCACCCTGACCATCACCATGATCTTCTCGGCACTAACGGCCAAGGCTGCTCCCGAGGAGGGCAGCTACGAGCCCGAGGAGGATCTCTACGCAGGCTCCCTCAAGATGGAGACCTCGGCCGACGGCAATACCGTCACCATCTCCTACGACGTCAACGGTGAAACCGTAAGCTACACCGTTCCCAACAACTACAACTACACCATGGGCGGTTACGCCGCCACCGACGATCTTGACCGCAAAATGTATACCTCCGCCGACACGGGTGCCTACGGCTCCACCGGCGAGCATTACGTGGGTCTGTTCTACTTCCTCTGGCAGGGTGAGCACGGCGACAGCGGTGTCTTTGACCTCCAGAAGATCATCGACGAGGTGGGTGTGGAGGCCGCAGGCTCCACCAAGTGCGGAAAGTACGGCCCCGTGGGCGCCATGCACTGGTTCGCCGAGCCTCTTTACGGCTACTACTACGCCTCCGACCAGTGGGTCCACCGCAAGCACGCCGAGCTTCTGACCCAGGCCAACGTGGACTTTCTCTACTTCGACGTCACCAACGGCTACTCTTACCTCCACAACGCCAAGAAGCTCATGGAGTGTCTCCATGAGCTCAATGAGCAGGGCTTCGACGCGCCCCAGGTGGTGTTCTACACCAACTCCAACGCCGCGGGCGTCATCCGTGAGATCTACAACGCCATCTACAAGCAGAACGTCTACCCCGACACCTGGTTCTGTATCAACGGTAAGCCCGTCATCATCGGCCCCATGGAGGCCAACATTGACGATTACTTCACCATGAAGCAGAATCAGTGGCCCACCGAGCAGTCCAAGCAGAACGGCTGGCCCTGGATGGACTTCCAGTGGCCCTCCCGTCTGTTCCGCTCGGCTTACGACTTTGACGGCGCCGCTATCAGCGTCTCCATCGCTCAGCACAGCGGTTCCGTCCGCTTCTCCAGCTCCTCCCTGTACAACGACGCCTCTAACCGCGGCCGCTCCTTCTGGGCCGAGAAGCGCTCCAACGATAAGATCCTGCAGCAGCGCTACGATGAGTGGAAGGCCGATCCTTCCCTGACCATGCAGGGTCTCAACTTCCAGGCACAGTTCGACCGCGCCATTGACACCGACGCCATGTACATTCTGGTCACCGGCTGGAACGAGTGGGTCGCCCAGCGCCAGCCTACCAATGACAACAGCATTTTCTTCGTGGATACCGCTTCCATGGAGTTCTCCCGTGACTCCGAGATGATGCGGGGCGGCTACTTCGACAACTACTACATCCAGCTGGCCTACAACATCCAGAAGGCCAAGGGCTCGGCTCCCGTTGTGGTGCAGGATGCCCGCAATCCCATTGACGTGAGCGGCGCGTTCTCCCAGTGGGATGCCGTGAAGTTCACCTACCGCGATGCCAAGGGCGATACCGCCGACCGTAACAACCTCGGCTTCGGCAAAACCAAGTACACCAACGACACCGGCCGTAACGACATCGTCGCCTCCAAGGTGACCGCCGATACCAAGAACCTCTACTTCTACGTGGAGACCGCCGAGACCATTACCGCCGCCGACAACAATTCCTCCTGGATGAAGCTCTATCTGGACATCGACAGCGACGGAAACACCGGCTGGTACGGCTACGATTACATTATTAATAACGAGGTCAAGGGCGACGGCACAACTACCGTGGCCAAGTACAACGGTACCGACGGTAAGTACGGCTTCGAGAACTGCGGTGAAGTCTCCTACAAGCTGGAGGGCAACAAGCTCATGATCGCCGTTCCTCAGGAGCTGGTGGGCGTGAAGGATGCCTACAAGGAGCTGTGCTTCCAGTTCAAGTGGGCCGACAGCGATTCCTCCTACGACGAGATGGAGGACTTCTACATTGACGGTGACGTGGCTCCCCTGGGCCGTATGAACTACGTGTTCCAGAACTACGTCCCCGGCACGTCCGAGATCACCTATCCTTGGGACACCGAGGCTCCTACTGAAGCTCCCACCGAGCCTCCCACGGAGGCTCCCACCGAAACCGAGGCTCCTACCGACGCTCCTACTGAAGCCCCCACCGAAACCGAAACCGAGCCCGCCGAGACGGGCTGCGGCTCTGCCATCGCGCTGGGCATGATCTCCCTGCTGGCCCTGGCTGCCACCGCGGTCTGCGCCAAGCGCAAGGACTAACCCCTTAATCGAAAGGAATATACCCATGAAACACGGTCTGAAACGGGCTGTGGCATCCATCCTCTGCGCCTCCCTTCTGGGAGGCGCGGCGTTTATGGTGGGGTGCACCACGGCTGATATGCCAACCAATGAAATTGCCATGAACAAACCAACCTATTCCTTTGATCTCCTCGCCTCCGAGAAGCCCGAGGTCAACACCAGCATCCCCATCGGGTACATGGATCTGACCACCTACTACAGCTTCGCGGGCCCCGGCAACGTGGAGTATGAGGTGACCGAGGGCTCTCACACCACCTTCACCGCCACCGCCGACGATCCTCTCCTCAACCTCTACGTCCCCGAGTTCAAGCCCTCGGAGTGCAAGTCGGTGGCCATCATCTACCGCACCGACATGGACAAGGACGGCGAGCTCTACTGCAACCGCTCCGACGGCGTGCAGATGGGGCAGAAGGGCGGTATTCAGGTCTGGCGCTGGATCCCCACCAAGGACTTTGCCAAGATGGCCGTGGTCTGCGATGCCTGGAAGGATTGCGACGAGAGCGTAGCCTTCACGGGCTGGCGTTTCGATCCTCTGAACCCGAGGATCAACCCCGGTGACAGCATTGATATCCGCTGTATCGCCTTCTTCGACACCGAGGACGGCGCCGAGAAATTCAACTACGATGAATACAAAAAGCTCCTCGATTGGGAGAACGCTAACCCCGACGAGGCTGAAAAGGAAGAGGAGGAGACCGGTATGACCGTTGATTGGGCCGATCCCGCTTACAAGGACATGGAGACCACCCCCGAGGACAGCCGCGCGGGATCTTTGACCTTCACCGAATCCGAGGACGGCAGTACCGTGACCATCTCCTATGAGGTAGGCGACGAGACCAAGTCCTTCACCGTCCCCAACAATCCCATCAACCGCTTCGGCGGCTACGCGGGCACCGACGATCTGGGCCGCTCCCTCTACGACGCCACCCAGGTAGGTGTCATTGGAGACAAGGGCGAGCATTACGTGGGTATGTTCTACTTCCTGTGGCACGGCAAACACGCCCCAACCGACAAGATCTACAATCTTCAGGAGATCCTGGATTCCACCCCCGACGCCGACAAGGGCAAGCTCTCCACGGGCAAGTACGGCAAGGTAGGCGAATTCCACTGGTTCGGTGAGCCGCTGTACGGCTACTACTACATCAACGACGAGTGGGTGCTCCGCAAGCACATGGAGCTGCTCACCAACGCAGGTGTGGATTTCCTGTTCTTCGACACCACCAACAACCACACCCATGCGGATACGGCTCTGAAGATCATGAAGATCCTCCACGAGATGAACGAGCAGGGCTACAACGCCCCCGGGGTGGTCTTCTACACCAACACCAACGCCGCCACCATGATCAAGAATCTCTACCGGGAGATCTACGCCCAAAACCTCTACCCCGACACCTGGTTCCGCATCGACGGCAAGCCTGTCATCATCGGTCCTGCTGACGCCAATATCAATGATTTCTTCACCATGAAGATCAATCAATGGCCCACCGAGTCCGAAAACCACGTCAACGCCTGGCCCTGGATGGACGGTAAGCGTCCCCAGTATGTCTACAAGGATAGCGAGGGCAACAAGTCGGCCATCAACGTATCCGTCGCTCAGCACAGCAGCACCTGGCGCTTCAGCGACTCCATCTACGACGCGATGGATCGCGCCAATCTGGGCCGATCCTACGGCGAGGCCAAGCTCAACGAGAAGCTGACCGAGAAGTACTACGATGCCATCGCCACCGATCCCGAGCTCTACAAGCAGGGTCTCAACTTCCAGGCACAATGGGATGCCGCCCACAAGGCCGACGTTCCCTTCGTGCTGGTCACGGGCTGGAACGAGTGGATCGCCCAAAGACAGTCTACCTCCACCGAGTACGCCCATTTCGTGGATCTGGCCTCCGTGGAGTTCTCCCGCGACATTGAGATGATGAAGGGCGGTTACTTCGACAATTACTACATGCAGCTGGCCTTCAACATCCAGAAGTACAAGGGTACCGCCCCCCTCATCCTTCAGGACGCACGCAATCCCATCAACGTGACGGGCGGCTTTGACCAGTGGGATGCCGTGACCGTTACCTACACCGATTACGTGAAGGACTGCCGCGACCGTGATTTCAACGGCTACGGGAATCAGGTCTACACCGACACCACAGGTCGCAACGATCTGGCCGCCTTCAAGATCACCCATGATACCAAGAACGTCTATTTCTACGCCGAGACGAGATTTGATATTTCCAAGCCCGATACGGATTCCTCTTGGATGCAGCTCTTCATCGATGCCGATCAGAACGCGGAAACCGGCTGGTACGGTTACGATTATATCGTCAACTATCAGACCAAGGACGAGTTCACCACAACGATTGCCAAGTATAACGGTGCGGACAATGCCTTCTCCTTCGAGGTTGTGGGCGAGGTCTCCTACCGTGTCAAGGGCAATCGGATGATGATCGCGGTTCCTCTGGAGCTTTTGGGTGTGGAGCACTGCGATTACATGAACTTCCACTTCAAGTGGGTGGACAGCGACTCCAAGATGACCACCATGGAGCAGTTCTACACCGAGGGTGACGTGGCGCCTCTGGGCCGACTG
The DNA here is from genome assembly GCA_017420845.1 of Clostridia bacterium. Classification (GTDB taxonomy): domain Bacteria; phylum Bacillota; class Clostridia; order Oscillospirales; family CAG-272; genus CAMEON01. Next base: position 383 of record JAFQOC010000314.1, on the reverse strand, counting down.
AACTACGTGTTCAACACGGTTATGCCCGGTTCTACTCCTCCCGCGGAGGTGGAGACCGAGGAGCCCACCGAGGCTCCTACCGAGACTCCCACGGCTCCCGAAGAGACCCCCACCGAGGCTCCCACCGATGGGGAGACCGAGGCCCCCAAGAAGGGCTGCGGCTCGGTGATTCCTTCCCTGCTCATGCCCATGGCCATCGTGGGCGGCGCGGCTCTGGCTGTGAAGCGGAAGAAGGAAGATTGATTACAACAAGTAAAAATACAAACAAAAGCGGCTGTCCCGCAAGGGGCAGTCGCTTCTTTTCTATTATTTGATGACATTTCAAATTTGGGTTTATCGGTGCGTTGGGTTGCAGCTATGCGGGGGTGATGGGGGCGAAGCCC
>JAFQOC010000313.1 GCA_017420845.1 Clostridia bacterium | reverse complement strand
GACGGGAGAGGTCATTGACCGATTCCCCATGCCGTGGCCTCATTTCCGTGACGAGCTGGACATTCGCCTGACACAGGATGCCCGAAAGCTCCGCAAGCAGCTCTTTGACGTGAACTATGAAAGCTACGCTGAGATCGATCTGGATACTGTAGAGCCTCCATTTGTGTCCCGTATGAGTAATCACAAGGTAACGGGAGCGGCGCACAAGGAAACCGTGCGGAGCGGAAAGATGGCGGATCGCGGCAAGACGATATCCAAGGTGTCTCTGACAGCCCTCAAGCTGGATAGCGAAGGTGAGATTGAGAACTATTACAATCCCGACAGCGATCGTCTGCTGTATGACGCCCTGCGAGAGCGGTTGGCCGCATGTGGAGGAAAGGGAGAGAAAGCGTTTGCGGAGGGCGAATTCCATAAGCCCAAGGCAGACGGAACTCCCGGCCCTGTTGTCAAGAAGGTCAAGGTTGTCAGCGCGGCCTCTTCCATGGTCGAGGTACAGGATCATACGGGCGTGGCGGATAACGATGCTATGGTGCGTTGTGATGTTTTCTACGTGGAGGGCGACGGGTACTATTTCGTGCCGATCTATGTGGCAGATACCGTTAAAGATGCGTTGCCTTCGATGGCGCCTATTGCCGGTAAGGATAAAGAAACAGGTCTGAAGAAGTGGAAAAAGATGGATAATGAAGATTTCGTATTCTCTCTTTATCCCAACGATCTGATCCGTATATATGCCAAAAAGCCCATAACCGTAAGCATCATTCGTGAGGCTGCTTCGCTGCCGAATGAAATGATGGTTCCGGGCGAGGACGGTCTGTTCCTTTACTACAAGGGGCTGGATGTGGCTACTGCCGTTTTGACTGGTATCACACACGATAATACATATAAGCACCGCTCCATTGGAAAAACCATGGTAAAGATTGAAAAATACGAGGTAGACGTCCTCGGAAACGTAAGAAAGGTTGGAATAGAAAAGAGACAGTCCTTTGACAAAAGGAAGAAGTGAATAGGAGGCGCGCATGGGCTATCGAAGTATCGTAATCTCTTCTGCCGTACGGCTGTCGGTTAAGAATCGGCAGTTGATCATTGAGGGCGAAGCAACGGGAACGGTACCCATTGAGGATATCCGTACCTTGATGATCGAAAGCCGCGCGGCCTCTATTACCACGTATGCGCTCTCCATACTCTCCGAAGAGGGCGTATGCGTGTATATCTGTGATGAAAAGCACCTTCCCAGCGCGGTCCTGCAGCCCATTGGCCGATACAGTCGGCAAAGGAAGCAGATCCTGACTCAGATCGGGCAGAGCAAGCCGACACTGAAGCGGATGTGGCAGGATATTGTGGAAGCCAAGATCACCAACCAAGCCGTCTGTCTTGCCCTGTGCGGAGTGGATGCGGAATATGCCAAGCAGGTGGGACATATGGTACTCAAGGTTCAGTCCGGCGACGCGACCAACGTGGAGGGGCAGGCCGCAGCGCTGTATTTTCCCTATCTGTTTGGGTACGGTTTTACCAGAAACGAGGAGAATGGGATCAACGCGGCCTTGAACTACGGATACGCCATCGTGCGGGGATACATTGCCCGTACTTTGGCAAACTATGGCTTTGAGCCCTGCATCGGGATCCATCATCACAGCGAGCTGAACAATTACAATCTGGCTGACGATCTCATCGAGCCGTTCCGACCTATGGTGGATCTTTTCGTGTTTCATCACATGGAGGATGAGGAGCTGTCTCCGTCCAATAAACGTGAGCTTTGCAACATTCTGAACTACGAAATGCTGTCAGGCGGCGAGCATCACAGCATGGCCTACGCCATTGAGCGTCTGGTACATAGCTTTGAGCGGTGCCTCTATGATGATGGAAAACAGGAAAAACTACTGCTCCCGACGATAGAAGCGTTGAAACGCCACGAATATGAGTAAATTTATGAGAATGATGGTGTTTTTTGATCTGCCCGTAAAAACAAAAGCCCAGCGGCGGGTTGCCACGGGCTTTCGGAACTTTCTTCTGAAGGACGGGTATCACATGATCCAGTATTCCCTGTACGCGCGAGTCTGTAACGGAACCGATGCTGTGGAAAAGCACGAAAAAAGGCTTCGCGCCGCTCTCCCCGATAACGGATCGGTCCGTTTGCTGGTTGTAACCGAGAAGCAATACGAATCCATCCGGGTTCTGGTTGGAAAACTGAAGGAAGAAGAGGAACGCCCGGCCGACGAACAGCTTTCCTTTTTCTGAAAAACAAAGAAAAAACCGCGAGGAGTCGCTACTTCTTCGCGGTTTTTCTGTTCTCTCTCCCTTGAATTTCGCTACGATTCAAAGGATTTTCCCCAATAGGTTATTTCATACCAAGAACTATTAGGGAGCTACAACTTCAGCCTTATGAAATACTGATCGTTCTCTGTTATTTCATACCAAGAACTATTAGGGAGCTACAACTGATTTCTGGCGGAATCTATTCGACTGGCAGTTATTTCATACCAAGAACTATTAGGGAGCTACAACATTCGGGCGTGTACGGCCGCCCGAAATTCAGTTATTTCATACCAAGAACTATTAGGGAGCTACAACGTCATGCGTCCGATGGTGACATGACCATAAGTTATTTCATACCAAGAACTATTAGGGAGCTACAACCGTCCCATGCCTTTGTACTCTGTTCCCGGCGTTATTTCATACCAAGAACTATTAGGGAGCTACAACAAGGAGGTAGAAAATGCCTATTAACTTTAGGTTATTTCATACCAAGAACTATTAGGGAGCTACAACCATGAGGTGGCCGTAGACGGTCTCGATCAGTTATTTCATACCAAGAACTATTAGGGAGCTACAACCTTGTATCTGTTGGCAATCGTGCGGTAACGGTTATTTCATACCAAGAACTATTAGGGAGCTACAACGGTCAGCTCGGTTTTGTGGTGAAGGATAATGTTATTTCATACCAAGAACTATTAGGGAGCTACAACTAAAGGTGCAAGCTATACCGTAACTGTAAAGTTATTTCATACCAAGAACTATTAGGGAGCTACAACAAGGAGGTGCAATAGTTGTCCCTTATCAATGTTATTTCATACCAAGAACTATTAGGGAGCTACAACGGCTG
>JAFQOC010000312.1 GCA_017420845.1 Clostridia bacterium | reverse complement strand
GGCCGCCTGGGGGGTGGGGGGGGGGGTCACGGTGTCAATGGACAGGATATCCTTCTTGGTTTCGGTCTTTTCCCGTCCGCTCAGAAGCACAACGATCACCAGACCGGCAATCACGGCCAGAATGACGACGGTGTAGATCACGATGGCATTACCCGAGGATAAGGCCGAGAGAGGGCCGCCCCCCTCCAGCGCCGCGGGCGCGGAAAGGAGTGACCGAAGGGGAAACAGTTGCATGGAATACCTCCCGACAGGTGAAAAGTTAGGTCAGAGGAACGGCGGGAAAATTACCGCAGGTCCGCCCCCGATTCCTTGATGATCTTTTGGCAAAGAGGGACGTTCCCTTCCCCCAGAATGCTGTCCAGCGTCTCGGCCAGGCTCCGCTCCTCACGGGGAAGCCTTCCCGACAGGACGGTGAGCAGATTGGGCATCAGCAGAGCGGACAGCGCGGCGTCTCTGGCGGCCGTCTCGGTGTGGGACAGCTCCATGAGCACCCCCATGTAGACCTCCAGATTCCGCCAGAGCTTATTGCCGATGCGGAAATCCGAGAAGCGGGCCCCGTAGGCCTCCAGGCGGTCAATACGCTTCCAGGTATCCTCCTCCACGGCAAGGCGGGAGAGAAGACCGTCGCAAAGATAGTCCATCTGGCCGTAGCCAAAGTGAGCAACGGTGCCGGGACCGCCGGGAGCGGGGGCGGTGATCTCCACGTCCCAGGCATGGTTGGTGGCTACCTCGGAGAGGAAGGGGGGCAGATCACAAAGGGCGGCGCCGCTCTTAAGGGACAGAACCAGCCAAAGGTTTTCGGGAATGCGGTACAGGATAGTCTCGCCGCTCTGATCCGCCACCGGGATCGCAGTCCCCGAGGTGGGAGCGTGGGCGTGACGGGTAAAGGGAACCAGGTAGGAGGCGGCGGTCCCCGGATCCACGTCGGTCAGGGCGGCCACGTGGATGCGCCCACGCTCGCGGGCGGCGGTCTCCATCACCGTCAAAAGCCCCCGAGGGGTCATGACTCCATCCTCCTCCCGCTCAAAGAGCAGCTCAGCCTCGGTGCTCACCCCCTCGGCGCTTTCCACCGAGGTGACCGAGGTAAAGTATCCTCCCAGCATGGAGATCAGGGCTGAAAGAGACTCCGCTCCCATGTCCCGCACCACCAGCAAGCGGGAGGAGGCCATGGCGGCCAGCAGGGCGTGGAGGGCATCCTCCCGCAAAAGCAGTCCCGAGGCGGCGGCATAGCCGGACAGCTCGGCGGCTGCCACGGCAAGGGTCAGGTTCTTATCCACGTCGGCAAAATGGTCGTATTCCTCCGCTTCCTCCGTCTCACCCTTGTCCGCGGGAACGTAGAGCTCCTCCTCGAACAGCGCGGTGGCAGACAGGCCCGGAACCGAGGCGGCGTCCGTGAATAACGCGGCGGTGTCAGCGTCCAGCGCCTCCTGCTCACGGGCGGCGCGCTTGCGGCGATCCAGAAATTCCATGCCGAAAAAGACCGCCGAGCCAATGGCCAGAATGCAGGCGATCACGTTCAGAAACACCGAATCGGCCAGGGTCACGATCTCGTAAACCTTCAGACTTCCCGCCAGGCCAAGGGCGGCAATGCCGAAGATCAGATTGCGCAGTGAGGATTTCATAGGCTTTCTCTCAGCCTCCATTACGTAGCGTTGAGTTTGAATATTGGATAGCGTAGGCAGATAATCTGCGGGGTCCTCCCCGTCGGGAGGAAGGGTCACACCGCCTCGGGAGCGGGTGAGGGTCAGACGGATATCCGTCACCGACGCACCCACGTATATGGTGTAGCGCCCCTTTTCGGTCAAAAGAGGGTCGTCGGGATCCAGGTACTCTCCCAGAGGAAGAGTCACGGTGGTCTCCTCCCCGGGTCGCAGAGCCACGCGGGCGTATCCCACCAGCTCCTTGCGGGGGCGCAGGATGGCAGAGCCCTCCATGCCCATATAGACCTGGGCAACCTCCACACCGGCAATCCTTCCCGTGTTCTTCACGGTAAAGGTCACACTTCGGTTTTCCTCACGCAGACCGGAGTAGCGGAAGGTGGTGTAGGATAAGCCGTGACCGAAGGGGTAGAGATATCCGCAGCCTACGGTGTCGTAGTAGCGGTAGCCCACAAAGGGTCCTACCTTACGGTTCTCGTGGTAGACTGCAATCTCTCGGTCATGGGCGCGCAGGGTTACGGGAAGACGGCCCGAGGGATTCTCCGCCCCGGTCAGAACGTCCGCCAGTGCCCGCAAAGCGGCGGGGGGAGTCACGTCAGCCAGCAGAACGGCGTCAAAGGGATGAACCGCCTCGGTCACGAAGGACATATCCGGCGCGACACGGGAGGAGAGAATGACGATGATCTCTTTGTCCAGGCGGGAGAGCTGACTGCACAGAGCGCGCTGGGACGGCGGCAGGGTACAAATCCCCTCCCGCTCCATGGCGGCCTCGACCTCAGGTGTCGTCCCCAGAAACAGCAGTACGGTATCGGCTCGGGAGGCCAGCTCCACCGCCTCACGGGTCAGAGCGTCGTCCCGACGGCCGTCCGCGGCATAGCCGAGAGCCGTGCCCGTCAGGGTATGGCGGCCCGCGGTGAGAACGGCGGTCATGTCGGCCAGACTATCGGTATTCTCCAGGGCAACAGATCCAATCACGCAGACGCGGCGGGGATCGCGCAGGGGGAGCAGGGGTTGCTTGCCCTTGCCGTTGCACCTATTCTCCAAAAGGACCGTGGAGGACAGAGCCGCCCTCCGAGCCAGTTCCTCCGCTGAGATCGGGGAAGGGGTCTCGGTAGCCTTGACCGTTTCACAGGCAAGGGCAAAATCCAACAGCCGGCCCAGAGCGGCATCCACCGTCTCCTCGGAGATGGCCTCCCCGGCGGCACAGGCTGCGGTCAGATCCCCCGTGGTGGCTTTTCCGTGCTCCACCGCTCTGTGAATGCGGCGGTAATTGGCCAGCGCCAGCTTCAGACCCTCACCCGAGCCGTGCAGGCAGATCCTGCCGTCGGACAGGGCCTTGACCGTCTCGGCGGGGGTTGAGGCGACGCAGAACAGGCGAGGCGACTCCCCGCCCGAAGCCCACGCCTCCATCACCGAGCAGTCGCCCTCGGTCACAAAGCCCGCACAGCCGCCCACACGGGCCAGATAGCGGAAGGGCGCGTGAAGGAAGGTACGGGCAAAGCGCCAAGCCTGCTCCCCTTCCTCATTCCCTGTCTCCCGACGGGTGAGTCCGTAGCCCTCAGGGCTGACCGACGCGCCTGTCCGCAGTGCCCCTGACAGGGCGGCGGCGGCCAGACGGGCGGACAGGAGGGGATCCTCCGACAGAGCGTTCCCGTAGGGGGTCAATCCGGGCTTGGGAGAGGGGAGCACCAGATGTCGTCCCCCCGCCTCTATCTCACGAAGGCACAGGGCTTCGGTGACATCTCCCACCAACCCGTCGTCCCAGGAGCAAGCCAAAAGGAAGGGTGACGGGAAGGGAGCGCTCCGCCCGTCAAAGGCGTCTCTCCAGCCTACCCGAGGCACCCCCAAGGCGTTCAGCTCGGGATCCTCCGTGCTATGAATATCCGTCAGCAGACGAAGCTTTTGCGCCTCGGTCAGCCGTTGGATGAGGTGGGAATGATTCAGCATAGTATCTCCATTCCGCCGCTTAGCGGCGGTACAATTCTTCAGGAATTTGGCCGTATTATTTGGGTTTCTCGAGCGACCTGATCCGCCCACGGCACAAGCCCGTCATCACGGGATGCGCCGGGAGCCAAAATGGCCAGGAGGATGAGCAAAAAGGTCAGGAGCGCCACAGGCCAGAGAAACCGCGCCCGACGGCTCAGCTTGGAGCGTACCCGCAGAGACACACGGGAGGACAGCCCCTCGGAGGCGCCGCCCTCATCCTCGTAGGTCCATGGCTCCTCGCCCCGGTAGTCCACGGTCATCCGCCCGTCTCGGACACGGTAGAGGTAGCCTGCCGATTCCACCTCCAGAAGACGGACGCGTATATCGGTGCAGGCCTCCCGCAGCAGAATCCCCCGCGGCGGAACAAAGCACTCTCCCGGGCGCACAGGGGGAATGTCCGTTCCCTCACAGGTCACCGTCAGAGTCTCCAGCAGGTCTCCGACGGCATCCAGCTCCTCCACGGCAAACAGAAACCTGTCCACCGGAAGATCTGCCTCCAAAGCCCACTTCAAAAGCAGGCAAGGCGTCCCTCCCCCATCGGCTATACGGTACTCCCGTACCGCCACAAGGCCCTCGGGCTGGGGATGGGGATAG
>JAFQOC010000311.1 GCA_017420845.1 Clostridia bacterium | reverse complement strand
GCCACTATGGCTCACCTCCTGTTCTGTTGTGTTAGTACAATCATACACTCTTTTTCTCCACTTGTCAAGAGGCGGGGAGGATTTTCGTAGGATCGAACAAATCGGGGATACACATTTTAGGGGAAAAGCACAAAGAGAAGCCGACCCGCGGTTGCGGATCGGCTTGAAAGGGATCAATCTTGGGAAATACGATCCAGCTTGTCGATCATGCGGCTCAGGGCTCGCTCCACCTGTCTGTCCAGCTTGGCGTAGTCAGAGGAGACGGTGTTCTTGCCCTCTCCCATGATCTTACGGAATCGATCGTGGAAGCTGGCGAGGGCGTTGGTGTAGATGATGCCGGCGTCAATGTAGACGTTGTCCACGATGACGTCGAACATCTCGGCCGACTGGGGATCCTGGGCGATTTTGGTACGCAGGGTGGTTTCGTAGTAGGCGGGACGCACCGTCTTGTAGCTCATGGAAGCCATGGCCTCCAGAACGGCGCTCATCTGATCGAGGCGCTTCTCAGGGATGGTGGTGGGGACGCAGAGGACGGTAAACTGGTCGTGAAGCAGGGTGCGGTAGCCGTTTTGAGCCTGATCGAACTTGGGCATGGGCACCACGCCGAACTCGTCCTCCATGTTACGGATGGAGCCTGCCTCCAGCTCCATGATGCGGACGGTGGCCATGGCGGCGTAGCTGTTGGCGAACATATCCCGGATGTAGGCCTGCTCGTCGTCCAGACCCTCGTGCTTGAAGTTGTAGGTGGCGTCACCGCACTCGTAGAACAGGCGGAGGGTCTTATCGCAGACGCTGTGGAGCTTATCGGTCTTGAAGACGATTTCATATTCCCCGTCGCCGTTCTTCTTGATGATGTCTACCATGCAGGAGCTCCAGTAGGGATCCACGCTGATGTAGTCGTTGGAGACCAGACCGTAGATATCCCCCTCCTTGTCCTGCACGCCGTTGCCGTTGTCCTTGTGGAAGAGGGGAACCAGCTCGATCTGCTTATCCAGGGTCCAGCTGCCGTCCTTCACGCTTTCGTAGAGGAAGGTCTGATTGGCGTCGGTAAAGATGTCCTTGTTGAAGATGGTCACGAAGGCGAAGCGGTACAGGGAGAGGACGATGTCACCCGTAACGGCGTACTGTGCGCCGCTGTACTCAATGACCTCGTTAAAGCCCTGAGACCACCAAGGCTTTTCAAAATCCAGATATTCGGTTTGGCGGAGATCCACGAAGGTACCGTTGAGGGACTGGTCAATGGCGGTATAGCAGGCGGCGGCCATGATATCGTACTCATGGGTGCCCGACTTGACGGCGGTGGCGACCTTGTTGACCACCACGCCGGGGTCGTTGTTATTCTCCTCGATGCTGATGATCTCTACGCCCAGCCGCTCCTCCACGGCCTTGTTGCGCTCGTAGACGGCGTCGTTGACGGGCTCGCTCAGAAGTCCCTCCACGGCGATCTCGCCCGAGGTCCAGCCCTCGCGGTAGCGGCTGATGATGGTGATCTCGTCGCCCTCATAGTTGAGGTCGTCGGGGAGCCAGTCGGTGAGCTCAGTTTCAAGCTCGGTCTCCTGAGCAGAGGTAGCTCCGGGGTTGGTTACGGTGGGGACCTCGGTGGTTTCGCCGCAGGCGATGAAGCAGGTGGACAGCATAAGCGCGGCCATTACGGCGGATAGGGTACGGATCAGTTTCATAGCGAGCCTCCAAAGCGGTGTGGATTGATACGTGACGTATTATAACACAAGGAAAAGACGGTTGTCAAGACGGGGAGCTTTTTTTCGGCGATTTGACGAGGAAGAAGACCCCGCCGCAGGGGCCAATTTCATTAAGTTAAGGAAATGAAAAGGCTCCCCCTTTGGGG
>JAFQOC010000310.1 GCA_017420845.1 Clostridia bacterium | reverse complement strand
GGCCTTGCAGAGTGCTTTAGCGCCCTCCAGGGTGGCCTTGACCTCGGTGGGATGGTGGCCGTAGTCGTCGTACACCCGGGCACCGTTGATATTTCCTTTGTACTCCATGCGGCGTCCTGCGCCCACGTAGTGGGCAAGACCCGACAGAATGGCGTCCATGGGGATCCCGCAGGCGTCCATGGCGGCGGCGGCGGCCAGGGCGTTGATGACCTGATGGCGGCCGGGGACTGCCATGCGCACCTCACCCTGCCGCTCTCCGTGAGCCATCAGGGCAAAGCAGGGAAGTCCCTCCTCTGTGCGGATCTCTTTCGCGTAGAAATCGGCGGCGGGGTTTCCGCTCGCGCTGAAGGTGATCAGCCGCCCCGTCCTGCCCCGATCCAAGGCCCTGCGGGCGGACTCCAGAATATCGTCGTTATCCGTGTTGACCACGGTCACGCCACGGGGGCCGGTCAGGGAGGCGTAGCGGGCAAAGGACTCGGTGATCTGCTCCATGTCCTTGAAATAGTCCACGTGCTCCAGCTCGGCGCCCAGAAGAACGGCCACGGTGGGGTTAAAATCCAGAAAGGAATCCATGTATTCGCAGGCCTCGAAAAGGAAATGCTCCTTGGACATGCCCAGACGGTAGGCACCTCCCATGGGGGCGTAGGTGGCACCCGACAGGATAGTGGGGTCTACGGCGGCGTCCAAGAGGATTTGCGCGCACATGGAGGTGCAGGTGCTCTTGCCGTGCATACCGGCTACGCCGATGCGGTGGAGGTAGTTGGTCATGAGGGCTCCCAGATAGTCGGCGCGGGATACGCAGGGGATCCCCCTCTCCATGGCCTCCCGATACTCCGGATTGTCCTCGGAGATGGCTACGGTATAGACGACCAAGCCGCAGTTTTGGGGAATGTGGGCGGCGTCGTGGCTGCCATAGACTCGGATGCCCTCGGCGCTGAGGGCGGCGGTGACCGCTGTGGCGGTACGGTCTGAGCCGCTGACCGCGTGGCCGGCGCGGGATGTGAGCAGCGCCAGGGAGGACATCATCACGCCCCCTATGCCAATGAAGAAAACAGGGGCACTGTTTCGGGCGCAAGCCTCAAGGTAGGTATGGATGCGGTGGGCTCCTTCGTGAGTGTTGGGGGTGGACATGGCGATCTCCTTTGCTGATTTCTCGCTTTGCTACGAGAAAATTGGGGATTTGGCTGAATAAACAACCGAAAATGGGGTAAAAAAGAAGATTTTTGAATATAAATTAACAAAAAATATCCAATTTCATTAAATGCATTTCACACAATTAGGTTATACTTAAACCATTCTGATCCGCCATGCGGATTATGAAACGGAGGAGTAATTTTTATGCAAATTACAGATGTGAAGGTTCGCAAGCTGTTTGATGAGGGCCCCATGAAGGCTATCGTGTCCGTGACCTTTGACGGTCAGCTGGCGGTGCACGACATCAAGGTTATCAACGCCCGCGAGAAGTATTTCATCGTAATGCCCAGCCGTAAGAACCCGGATGATACCTATCGGGATATCGTACATCCCATCAATTCTCAGTTCCGCATCGCCTTGGAGAAGGCCGTCATTGACGCCTACTACGAGGCCTTGGAGAATGAGTCCGCCGGCGGAAGTGAGGACGAGGACCCTACGGAGTTTTGACGAAAGAGAGGAATGAGACCGTTTCGCCCGCGGGCGAGGCGGTCTTTTTCTGTACCCGTGAGGACGGGGACGGTCAGAGGTTGCCGTGCCCCGCGAGCACCTGACCCCCTCGAACCGTCAACGTGCCGAAGGAAGCCCCTCTGTCCCCCAGACTGCCGGGGTTGAAAATGGTGAGTGGCTTGGAAACCGGGACGAGACCCTCGGGGCGGTCCGGAAGCAGATGGTATTCCACGGGAACGTGGGTGTGACCGTAGATCAGGACGTCTGCCTCCAACTCCACGGCGCGGTAAACGGCACGGATAGGGCTCGACTTGACGTCGTATGTATGACCGTGGGTGAGGAGGATGCGCACCCCTTCCACGGTGATCAGCTCCTCGGTCTCGGGCTCAAAGGTGCTTCCGTTTATGATGAGGGAGGAGGAGAGCCAATCACAGTTACCTGCTACAGCCCATAGGGGACAGCCCTCCGCGGGGGAGGGAAGGTCGCAGTAGGTCAGATCTCTGAGTCCGTCACCCGCGAACAGGATGCCGTCGGGGTGGACGCGGCGTATGGCCTCGTCGATGCGGTCGGGGCGACCGTGGCTGTCCGAAATCACCAGCAGGGTCATGTCAATCTCCTTCTCTGAAATACATATCCATTCTATAGTATACCACGGAGCGCGTGGTTTGTCCATGGTTTTTTCATGAATTTTCCAAGAAATCACACTTTTTCTGTTGCAGTTACCGACCTGCCGCATACCCTGAAAGTAGCCGCCCTTTCCGCTGATCCCTATCGGGATCGGCCCACTCCCACGGCGGCGAAAGGGGAAGCCTATGCAATTGGATAAAAAGAGTCTTGAGCGCCTGCTGAAGCTGAACGATGACCAGCTCCGAGGAGTGCTGGGAAAGCTGCTGGCCGAGTGCGGTGTGGACGTGAGCCGTGTGCCCTTGGCTCACATGGACATGACCGCTCTGCGGGCCGTGCTGGCGGCTGCCACAGAACGGGACGTGGCCAATCTTTTACAAATGTTCAACAGTCCTCCGCCCAGAGGCGGGGAGCAGTGAGGATGGCCTATGAGTGACAACCTTGATCTGAAGGGGCTTTTGGATCAATTGCTGAATGAGGCGGAGAACAATCCCACGACCGGATCCCCTCCGCCGCCCTCCCCTCCGGCCTCTTCCGTTCCCTCCGGTGAATCGCCCCCCGCTCCCGCATCCTCGGGGGATCCCCCTCTTTTGGGGGCGCTGCTGTCTAATCCGGCGCTGCTTTCCGCACTGCCCGCTCTGATGGAAAATCTTCCCGCCTTGACGGGAGGACGGAGTCCAGGGAGTGGCTCTGCCACGGTGACCCGCCCCCATAGCCTCGACCGCCATACCGCGCTGCTGTGCGCCATCAAGCCCTACCTCAGCCCCGGCCGTCGGGAGGCGGCGGAGACGGTGATCCGTCTTTGCAGGGTGTGGGATGCCCTGGAAAAATCGGGGATCTCCCTGACGGGACTGCTGGGAGCGGCCCCGCCTGCGGGAGAGCAGACGGGGGAAGGAGGGGATGGTCATGTACAGTAAGGAACGGGGCATGACCCCATCACCGAGCCTCCGCCCCCACGGTCTGCCCGCCTACCGCCAACCCCCTCGGGAGCGGCTTCGTGTCCCCGCCAACTACAGCGGTCACGCCATCGTGGACGGGGAGGAGCAGCCCTTGGGTACCCTCCCTCCTCGGGAGCCTCCGATCCAATCCCCCGACCTGCCAGCCCCGGGGGATCCCCCCACCCTTCGCTTTGACGACCTTCCTCGGGTCAGCGAGCTGGGGGACGGTCACCGTCGTCAGAGCCGCCCGTCGGTACCCTCTCTTGAAATGACGGAGCCGCCGCTACCCCTTTCGGTGGGGATCGCCGATTCGGCGGAAGGGACGGAGTCTGCATCCGTGGCGGCTATGGTGTCCGAGTCCGTGTCTCTGCCCCAAACGCCCCCTCGGCCGTCGCTTGCGTCCCCCCGTCGACCTCCTTCTCTCTTTTCCCTTTCTTCCTTCCCGTTTGGCCACGGGCTGGGGGGCGAGGAGCTTCTGCTATTGGGGCTGATCCTTCTTTTGCTTCATGAAAACGGGGGAAATGAGGATCGGGGGGATCTGGACCAGACCGTGATTCTGCTGGGACTGCTTCTGCTTTTGGGGTGATTTTTTCAAAAAACCTTTACATCTCTCCCTGTCTGTGCTATAATGGATCCAGCACAGACAGGGAGGGAACTTTTCTATGCCCGAAATACTCGAAATCATCATGATCCTTTGCTTTGGCGCGTCCTGGCCCTTCAACGTGGCCAAATCTTTTCGTGCCCGCACCGCCCGCGGCAAGAGCCTGCTCTTCCTCGTCCTCATTGAGGTGGGCTACATCGCGGGCATCGCCGCCAAGCTC
>JAFQOC010000309.1 GCA_017420845.1 Clostridia bacterium | reverse complement strand
TTCACCTGCGGCGGCAAGATCATGGATCCCGCTACCGGCGATCTCCTGCCCTTCGACGGCACTCACGTGTTCCCCAAGTGGGGCAGCCTGGTCATTATTGATGATGGCACCCCCGCCTCCGCTCCCGTGGAGAAGCCCGCTATCCCCGCCGTGGATCTGAGCGGTAGCTGGAAGGTCACCTCCGCCACCGAGAACGCCCTCACTCTGGACACCTGCGACTACTGGTTCGACGGCAAGTTAGAGGAGGAGAACGGTTACATCCTCAACGTAGGCTCCCGCGCCCTGGAGCTGAAGCGTCCCGTGGATATCCGTTGCGCCTTCAAGGTGAACGCCGACTACATCCCCGAGACCCTCTACCTGGCCTGCGAGACCCCTGAGATCTTCGATATTACCGTCAACGGCAAGGCCGTGGACACCTCCAAGGACTGCGGCTTCTTCTGCGACCACTCCTTCCGAAAGCTGGACATCTCGGGCCTGATGCAGGTGGGAGAGAACATCATCGAGACTCACGTGCTGTTCACCCAGTCCGACGAGGTCTACGAGAACATCGAGAAGGGCAAGCAGTTCGAGAGCGAGAAGAACAAGCTGACCTACGATATGGAGATCGAGGCCATGTACCTGGTGGGCGACTTCGGCGTGGTCGGCAACGGCACCTTTGAGGAGATCCCCAACAAGGCCTCCTTCTTCGACGGCTCCTTCGTCCTCACCAAGCCCGCTCATGAGATCACCCTGAAGAACATCGAGCGTCAGGGCTACCTCTTCTTCTCGGGCGAGCTCTGCGTGGAGAAGACCCTCACCCTGGCCGAGGGCGACACCGCCCGCGAGCTGGTCTTTGAAAAGTCGGGCCTCAACGCCATCCGCGTGAACGTGAACGGCGAAGATGTGGCCACCGTCATGTGGGCACCCTACTCGGTGGATCTGACTCCTTACCTTAAGGCAGGCGACAACCGGATCAAGCTGACCCTGGTCAACAACCTCCGCAACCTCCTGGGTCCCCACCACCACGTGGGCGGTGAGCTTCTGGCCGTGGCGCCTCCTCACTTCTACAAGGAGCCCTGCATCTGGAACGGCTACTCGGGCGGGTACTTCACCGAGAAGTACAGCTTTGTGAATACCTCTTTGGAATAATTTCACAACAAAAGCAGGAAGCTTCCCTCGGGCAGCTTCCTGCTTTTGTTGTTTCATTTAAAAGGTGATTCGCTCCACCTTGACACAGCGGTAAGGCTTTTTGTCCTCCAAGGTAAACAGTACCCCCTGCGCCTCAATGGCTCCATCGGCCACGGTAAAGCGGGTGGGCATATGGGTGCGCATTTTGTACAGCACGGCCTCGGCGTCGGTGCCCAGGATGCCGTTTGTGGGGCCGGTCATGCCCAGATCCGTAACGTAGCCCGTGCCCTTGGGGAGCACGCGGGTGTCGGCGGTGGGGACGTGGGTGTGGGTGCCGAAGACGATATTGACCCGCCCGTCCAGATGGTAGCCCATGGCCAGCTTTTCGGAGGTAGCCTCGGCGTGGAAGTCCAGAAGGGTGATATCATAGCTTCCCTTCTCTCGGTCAAGGATACGGTCGACCGTGGCGAAGGGGTTGTCCAGCTCGTCCATGAAGGCCGTTCCCGACAGATTCACGCAGAGGACACGCAGACCGCTGACCTCGCGAATGGTGTAGCCCGTCCCGGGACAGGCGGCGGGGTAGTTGGCGGGGCGGATGATGACGTCGGAGCGGTCGTCCAGAAAACCGTAGAGATCGCGACTTCCGAAGGCGTGATTGCCCAAGGTAATGAGATCGGCTCCCGCGTCCAAAAGAGCCTCGGCATCGCTTTTGTTCAAGCCGTGGATCTCGGAGGCGTTCTCCCCATTGCAGATCACGAGATCCGCCCCCAGGGAGGCGGCGGTACTTCGGAGGGTCTTGCCCAGGTAGTCAATGGCGCGGCGACCTACAACGTCGCCGATGGCAAGGATTTTCATGGTATTTCTCTTTTCTATGTCTCTATGGGCGGGAATTTTCAAATTTGGGTTTATCGCTGAGCAGAGCTCAGCAGCTAATTCGGAATTTGGGCGAAGCCCCATAACCTGCAATGTAACTATTCAGCTAATATGAAAAATTGCAGTTTATCGGGGTGAGGCCACCCACGTTTCCTCTACGGCAACGATGGGGGTCAAGGGGGCGAAGCCCCC
>JAFQOC010000308.1 GCA_017420845.1 Clostridia bacterium | reverse complement strand
AGCCCGAGACCATAAGCAGCTGCTTGTAGAGCTGGGGGGACTGGGGCAGGGCGTAGAATTTGCCGTGGTGGACACGGGAGGGCACCAGGGAGTCACGGGCTCCCTCGGGAGTGGGGGCGATGAGGCAGGGGGTCTCGATGTCGATGAAGCCGTTCTCTGCGTAGTAGTCACGGGCCAGCTTGGTGATCCTGGAGCGAGCCATGATGTTGTAGGCCATGTCGGGACGGCGGAGGTCCAGGTAGCGGTGCTGGAGACGGAGCTCGGGCTTGACGGGGCTGTTCTCCACGATCTCGAAGGGAGGGGTCTGGGAGGCGGAGAGGATCTTCAGCTGGGAGACGGCGATCTCGATCTCACCCGTGGGGATGTTCTTGTTGACCGCACCCTCGCCGCGGCGGCGGACGGTACCGTGGGCGCAGAGGACGAACTCGGCGCGCACAGAGAAGGCCTTGGAAAAGACCTCACGGTCGGTGGCGTCATCGAAGGCCAGCTGGACGATACCCGATCTGTCGCGGAGGTCGATGAAGATGAGGGCGCCCAGATCTCTCTGCTTCTGGGCCCAGCCCATGACGCAGACGGTCTGGCCTACGTTCTCAGCGGTAAGCTCGGCGCACAGGCAGGTGCGCTTGTCGAGGTTGGTTAAAAGTTCTGCCATGTTTATGTTCCTTCTTTCGATGAAATATCAGATCAATTTGGATGATGGTATCCGTTGGGAGATGCCCTCTCACCCGCTTCGCGGGAGCTCCCCCGGAGGGGGAGCCTTGGGAGTACCGTATCCTATATGGCTCCCCCCTTGGGTAGCGTAGCGGCGACACGGTAGTGAATGGATGCCGGTGGCATCCAGAGCCGTGGCGTGACCGAGCCACAGCGAGACAGCTCCCGCCAAAGGCGGGTGAGAGGGCAACCGACGCAGGCATCGGGTCCCTCATGGTAACAAAGAATACTTATGCCAAAGGCTTGCCGTCCTTGGTGAACAGGGGCAACTTCTCCAGATACACCAGATCCGTACGGTCGGCGGCCTTACCCTCGGCCAGGATGGTGGCGCGGCCGCATACGGTACCGCCTGCCGCCTCCACCAACTGCTCCAGGGCATGCATGGAGTCGCCCAGGGAGACCACGTCGTCCACGATGAGGATGCGCTTGCCCTTCATGAGGGCGGCGTCATTGCCGTCCAGGTAGAGGTGCTGCTCGCGGTTGGTGGTGATGGAGCGGACGGCGACGTCCAGGATGTCTCTCATGTACAGCTTGGTACCCTTGCGGGCCAGCATATACTTCTGATTGCCCGCCAGTCTTGCCATTTCGTGGATCAGGGGGATGCCCTTGGCCTCGGCGGTGATCATGTAGTCATACTCGGGGACCTTAGCGAGAAGGGCCTCGGCGCAGGCAGTAGTCAGCTCGGGATCGCCGAAGATGACGAAGGCGCCGATCATGAGGTCCTCGGTCAGGGGGCAAAGGGGGAGGGCGCGGTCACAGCCCGCGATGGTCATGTTGTAGTACATTTGTTCCATAATGCATTTCCTTTCATTTATGTATGTAAGGTCAGGATGCGTCGGACTTGCTTCCCCGTTCTCCACGCTTCTCCTGCGCTCGGCGCACGACCTGGATGCGCTCACCCAGGGTAGGATGGGAGTCCCCGATGGCGGAGAGGAAGGGGTGAGGGTTGAGGTCGGCCAGGCTGTCGCGGTGGAGACGGGTCAGGGCCTCGACCAAAGCATCGCCCAGGCCGTTCTCCACGGCGAAGGTATCCGCCGCCCGCTCGAATCGGCGGGAGAGGATGTTGATGGGGGCCATAAGGATGGTCATAACAGGCCCCAGCACCACGGCGGACAGGGCGATAAAGGCACCCGCCGCGTTGTAGGTATCAAAGCCCAGGGCGAGGCTGACGGTCTCGCTGGTGAGCATGAAGGTGATGAGGACCGACATGGCGGCGTAGATGATGGCCTGCAGCCCCACCAGCTTGAGGGTGTCGCGGTGCTTGGCGTGACCCAGCTCGTGGGCAAAGACCGCGGTGATCTCGTCCTCGGTGTAGCCCTCTACCAGATTGTCGAACAGGGCGATTTTCTTGCCCTTCCCGAGGCCCGTGCAGAAGGCGTTGGCGCGGGTGGTACGCTTGGAGGCGTTCATGACGTAGATCTCCTTGGCGGTGT
>JAFQOC010000034.1 GCA_017420845.1 Clostridia bacterium | reverse complement strand
CAGGTGGGGTCGCCGTCCTCAAAATCGCCGTGGAAGGAGTGGATCACACCGGTCTGCCCCTCGCTCATGAGCTGACCGACCTTCTCTGCGGGGTAATCCTCTACGAGCTGGGAATCCTCCTTCTTCTCGTAGATCACGATCCCGTCGTTGAACTTGCCTGTATCCTGCTCCCAGCCCTTCAGCTCGGTCTCGGCCTCGGTCACTTCCTCGGTGGTGATCTCCTCGGTGGGGGTCTCGGTCACAGGATCGGTAGGCGCCTCGGTAGAGGCGGTGGTATCAGCGGTGGTGTCGGCGGGTGTGTTCCCCTTGTCGCAGGCCGTCAGCCCGCAGAGCATGAGTCCCGCTACCAGCAGAGCCAGCAGCGCAAGCATGGCCCTTCGATTCAAAACAGTACGCATGAGCGTCTCCTTTCAAAGTGGGATAAACTTTCTTGAAAGACCGCAACACCGAGAAAAGGATTCTCTCGGTGCGCGGTGGGTTTGTTTCACACTTGTAGCTGGGAATCAGTTCAAACCTTTCTCGTACTTCTTCATGAAGCCGTCCAGCTTGTCAGCGTACTCTTCCTCGATCAGAACGGGGCATTCCAGACCGCCCTTGTAGGCCGAGATATATTGGATCATCCAGCGGTAATACTGATCGCCGTGACCGCCCTCCATGGGCTCGATGTCGCGGCTGTAGTCCTCGTTGTAATTGTCGGTGAAGGCGTACTGTCCGCCGCCGATGTCGAGACGCTGGGCAGTCCATTCGTTCCACCAGGTCAGGGTAACGATCTTGGGCTTGTACTCAAAGGCGGTGAGCCACTGGGCGTACCAGAACATACCGCCGTCACGACCGTGAGCGGTGGCCAGGTTGGACATATAGGTCTGCTGGGAAGCCACAGCCACGCTGACCTGCTCGGCAGAGCCGTCAGCGGCCTTGGAAAACTTCTTGTAGTTGTTCTCGCTGAGGAAACTCCACTGACCCCGATCGTACTTGACGCCGCCCAGGCCCCACATGGAGCGGACGGTGTAGAGATCCTTCAAGGGGAAGGCCTCGGGGGTGGTGTGGGTGGTGAGCATGAAGGGCTTGCCCTCCCAGTAGACGAAGCAGTCCTTCCACTTCTCCACGGCATGGTACTTGTCGTACAGCTCCCGGTACAGGGGGCCGGTACCGTCGCCCACCCAGAACACCACGTAGGGGGTGCCCAGACCCTCGGCGCGCATCTCCATGATGGTATCGCAGATGGCGTCCATGGGCTTCTGGATGTACTCGGTCCAAGCGGAGGCACCGATGTAGCCGTCACCCGCGTTGGTCAGGTCGATGATGATGAAGTCAACGCCTGCGGTGTAGAGCTGGGTCATGTGGGTGCGGATGACCTCCGTATTGGAGCTGGAGTAGTACCCAAGAGCGGGCTTGGCCCAGTAGTGGAAGGAGGGAGAGCCGCCCCACTCCTGCTTCCCTGCCAGGATCTCGGTAATGTTGTGCCAGTTGTCCACGGTACCGCCCGACTTACCAAGAATGGCGTCGAACCAGACCGAGTAGCAGATGGAGACCAGGCCCGTCTTGTCGGTGATGTCCAGGCCAAGGCTGTTGCCCTCGGTGGGGGTAGCGGTGACGGTAGTGGTGCTCACGGTCTCGCCCTTGGAAGCCGCGTACAGGTCCAGATTGTCGATCTGGGCTCCGCCGCCGCCGTGGACGAAAAGGGAGTAATGCTCGCCCTGGAGGGCGTCGGTAGAACAGTTGCCTTCTTTTACCATTTCATTTGCCTCGTTATATACGCGGATCTTACCGTCTGCGAACAGGACGGTACAGACCAGTCTAGCGACGTCACCGCCCTCGGGGGTGACGTAGACGTAGGTGGAGTAGTCGGGAGAGGTAATGATGTCCACGTGGTGCTTGCCGTTCAGCATTCCTGCCTCCACAGGCACGTCTGCCCAGCCGGCAGGCCAAGTGTTCTCATCAGGATGGTACACGGTGATCTTGTTCCCTGCGGGGACAAAGGAGATCCACAGACCGTCGCCGGGGCCGTCGGGGATCTTGTAGGTATAGTTGGAAACGTAGCAGCCCCACATGGCGTTGAGCCATGCGCCGCTACCCGCAGAAACGACCGTCCAATCCACGGACAGCTGAGCCTGCTTGTAGTTCTTCACGGAGGAGGAGGGATTGGGTCCCCAGGTGGTCCACGCGCCGCCCGTCAAAGTAGCGGAGTTGGCATCAAAGGGGGAATACAGCACGCCGTCGCGGCAGTCGGTAGCACCGGCGGAACGAACCGAAGCCTCGCCGCCGCAGGCGGGATCGTTGTCCTCAAAATCGGCGTGGAAGGTGTTGACAACGCCCTCCTGACCGGGTTCCATGAGCTGGCCGAGCTTGTCGTCGGGATAAGCGGCGTGGACCTCGGTCTCCACCAGCTTGTCGTAAACCACGATACCGTCGTTGAACGTACCCGTATCCTGCTCCCAGCCCTTCAGCTCCTCGGTGGGAGCTTCGGTGGGCTCCTCGGTGGGCTCCTCGGTAGGAGCGGCGGTGGGTTCTTCAGTGGGAACGGCGGTGGGCTCCTCGGTGGGCGTGTCGGTAGGCGCGGCGGTGGGGGCCACCGTCTCGGGAATCGTCTCGTCGGGGGTCTTGCCGCCGTCACAGGCAAAGAGCAGGGTGACGGTCAGAAGCAGGCCCATCAGGCAAATGAACAGGCGAAGGGCAGAATTTTTCATCATGGCGATTCTCCTTTCGGGGGAATGATATGTCTGGAAAGACCGCGACACTGAGCGAAAATCT
>JAFQOC010000307.1 GCA_017420845.1 Clostridia bacterium | reverse complement strand
TTTCGTGACAAACCTACAAAAATCCCGTTTCCTCACAAGTTTTTTCCACCGTTCTAAGGCTCCCCCTTTGGGGGAGCTCCGCGCAGCGGTGAGAGGGCAAATAACGCGGGCAAGGCACAAACAAACAGTTCGATAAACCCCAATTTACACAATTAAGCGATCAATCAAAAAGCTCACGTTTCACTCAACGTTCCTTCTATGACCTTAACAATTTCAATCTTCCCCATAATATGCCGATTAAATTCCTCCAGCTCCTCGGCGGGGACCCAAAGCTCTTGGTGGTAGTCCGCGCCTACGGTCTGCACGGGATAGCGGGACACAAAGGAGTCATCCACCTCAAAGCGGGTCACGTAGCCCCGATAACCCGAGGCGGGATCCTTGGTGTTCCATCGGCCTGCGATCTCCTCGGCGTACCGCTGGTTCAAAACGGGATAGAAAATGGGTTGCCAATCCAAACGGGGAGGAAAGGCGAGGAAACCGCTCTCGGCGATCAGCTCCTTTTCGGCTTCACCCACAGGACGATACAGAATCATGATTCGGTGCCTCCTGATTGAAATATGCGGATCAAGCTGCGCCCCACAGTCTCCGCCATCTTCAGCGCGTAGGGAATCGCCTCGTCGGGCAGATTCTGATAGTACTTGTAGATCTCAAAGGTCAGATCCCCCGTGTATCCCGTCTCGGCCAGAGCCTTCATGATCTCTGCCCAATGGTACTGCCCTAAGTAGGGCAAGGTGTGCCGATCCTCGATGTAATCTCCGTCCTGGAAGTGAACGGCGCCCAAAAGGCCCTTGTCCATCCCGCGGATGAAGTCCTCGGGCTCATACCCCACCATGGCGGCGTGTCCCATATCCAGACAGGCCGTGACCCACGGGGAGTCCAGCTCCCGCACAACGCGGGAGAGCGTCTCGGGGCTGTTCAGCCGCTTGGCGTACACGAATTTTCTGTCCTTGTACCGCACGAAGAGATTTTCCACTCCGATGCGGATGCCGAAGCGCTCGGCGTAGGGAAGGAGGGAGCGGTAGTAGGCCATGGCGTACTCATGGGTGGCCTCGGTGTCCTCCCGCTGTGCCTCGGGCATGGCGATGCTGTGGATAATGATCTGATGTGCCCCCAGAATGGAGGCAACCTCCATGGAGCGTATAACCCCTCGGTACTCCGGATCAGAGGGATCGAAGGGCTGTCCGTACTTCATGGAGAAGGGGGCGTGGGATTGATTGCAGGAAAGTTCCAGCCCATCCAGATGGGCGCGGAGGGCGCGGGCGTACTCGCGGTAGCCGTCCTCCAAAGCATGGGCCTGCTCCTTCCAGTAGTAGCAGGAATAGTCCACACAGTCAAATCCCGCCTCGCGGATGAGTCGGGCGGCCTCATAGTCGCCAAAGCGGCGGCGCAGACCGTAGGTCTCCATGGAAAGTCTCATTGTGTTCTCCTTAGTCTTATTGGCAGATTGGCTTGCACCCAACCTCCACCCAAGCAGGCGCAAAACCGCAGTTCAGCGCAATATTCCACGAATGGTAATTGGACACGCTGGTCCCGTAAAAGGGGATGGCTCCAATCTTTATGATCCGCTCCTTGAGCAGAGCCACCAGATGGCTCCCCAGTCCCCGCGAGCGGTAGGCGGGAACCACGTCAATGCCGATCTGCATCCACCCCGCCGCGTCCTCGGAGGCCCCCGCCATGCCCACCAGCTCTCCGCCGTCGTAGGCGCAGACTGCCACCCGATCGGGGCGGGCCGCAGTCGGCTCGGGGCAGATGGCGTTGGGGAGTCGTGGATCGCCGTAAAAGGGAAGGATCTCCTCCCTCTCAAACCAACGGATCTCCACGTCATCCCGCACCGCCAAAAGAGAGGCGGGCGTCCCCGACACGCGGGGCAAAAACATATGATGGGTCTGGGAAAGAGTGTACCCAAACCGATTCAGCCCCCCTTCCAGGGGAAGCAGATTGGGCAGTTCAAAAAGCCAATGCCCCGCCCGTTCGGCCATGAAAGCGCGCAGAAAGGGGTGCAGACACTCGTCCGCCGTGATGACCGCGTTTTCTCCCATGGTGACCATGTGGAAGAAATAGGGCTCCGCGCCATACGCCCGCCGCCCCTCGCGGAGCAGAGAGGGGGTCAGGATATTCTCACCGCGGGCAAAATCTCCAGGCTCGCAGTTGTACTCCAAGGCCAGAAGACGGCACAGCTCCTCGCGGTACAAAACCGCCATTACTCCCCGTCCTCCACCTGTACCACCTCGTCCACGATAGCCACCAGCTTGGCCGCCACCGCATCGTCCAGCTTCAGAGTGGAAAGATCCGCAGGCATCTCTCCAAAAACGGTCTTGTAGTGGGACAGAGCCGCCACACAACTACCCGCGTAGGAGGGATGGGACTTGTCGGGATCGTACAGGTCGATCTCGGGGGTAGTCTCCACCGCCTTGGCGAAGCACAGACCCACGGGGGATACCTCACCGTGGACCAGGGCGGCGGCTTGGCAGTAGGCGTCGTACAGTCCCTTTGTCATGGACTCGCGGGTCCAGCCGAAGTAGTCCAGGTCCGCACTGCCGTCCATGCGGCCCCAGGTGGCGTAGAAGACGGTGCGCCACGCCCCGATAAAGGTGGAAAGCCCCACCGCACCCGCGAAGAACCGCTGGGGATCGTGGTAGGGAAGGCAGGACTGCTCCTGGAGGATCAGCACGTCGTACTCCACCTCCTCCACAAGCTCGGCGATCCGCTTGCCCAGAGGGTCCTCGGTGTTCAGATCATCGCAGAACTCGGTCAGGCACTCGTGGAGCCTGCGTCCTCCCGCCGTCACCGAGTCCACGCGGACGTCGTGACCGTTTGCGCGACAAAGGTCGGCGAAAAGGGTGGGGAGGTCGGAGAAGTAGGTGTAGCTGTTGCCGATGAAGAGGATGTTCATGGTAGTGGGTCCTTTCTCATTTTTGAATTTTGGTGACGGTGATCATGAAACTCTGGTTTCGCGCGGTACCAAAGGAACTGTATTCAGACCAACGAATGGGATACCGACCGTCAAGAGTGATGGGATTCTCTCGTCCCTTGATTGCACCAATGCCGGCGTTTTCCCATTGTAGAGTGCCTGTTTTTTCAATACCATGGTGGATTCGAAACTGATCGCAAACCGTTTTTTTGCTACTCATATTCGGTTTCCAATAAGAGGGATCATTGGAGAGCATGATCGCGTAACCTTCCTCGCAAATATCCCAACTCGCGCGACAGGCTTCGATCCGCTCAATATCTAAAAGATAATCGTAACGCCCAAGATTCTGTGCTCTGTGATTCTTCAATATAAAGGCCTCGCCCTTGTCGTGCATTTCCGTGAATAGAGTCTTGTATTTCAATTCAATTGGGATGGCTTTCCTATTTTCAAAAACAACGATATCAATATGGGCAAGCCTATCGTGGATCCTGAAGTGCGTGGTATATTCTAAGCGAATATCAACAGCGGGATTCAGTTCTTGGATCTTCCAAGCAAGAGCAAATTGAAAATCAGCTTCGGAGTGAAAGACGGGGCGTTCCTGTCTCAATGCGTTGATAGCGTCATAAATATTCATACTTTCCTCTCCAACCTTTTCTCTTGATGAATACTGAGGATCTTGCTTTTCACTTCGTCTATCTGTGCTTCAATCTCGGCTATGATATCGTACTGCTCGCCCCTGAATGTTCTTTCCGGAAAATCCTTCGTCGGAATATTCGCCGGCTATGACCATATCCTTGTAGGCGGCATATTTACGAAGTTTGTCTCGCTGGGCATCCAGACTGTAACCCTCTACCTGTATGGAGGTAGACACGCGGGTGTACAGATAACATTTTGTGGTTTTCTTTTTCATAATTGACACATCCTTTCATATTTCGTGATATATATACAAAAAGATACGTCACGCATTATTATAGCATAGCCACAACAAATACGCAACGTATTTTTAGTAAATTTTTTAAGTTCTATCATTCTGAAATGATTTTTCATACTTGCCATCCTTGTATATGCCCGCTATTTGCGCAGACTCTTTTTCCATTCTTTCCAGTATCTGTGGTCCATACTTTAAGATCAGTTTTGTCATAACGTCTATGCAGCGTTCAAAGGCCGCATTGTGCTTGGGATTGTCATAGTATTTGGTCAATAGGCATTACCTCCTTTTAAGCTTAGATTTTTACCGGAAGAACATGAATTATCAATTCATGTTCCGTACCGTGTGTTTATCATAGCAGATTTGGCGGCGAAATGTAAGAAAGTTTTCCCCAACACTTTCAGAAACTTTTAGTACAAAGTTGTATGAAGCAAAACTTTATCCCAACTTTACCCCAACTTTTCCTGTACCTTCATTCACTCTTTACACCACCCAACCATCAGAACCCACCGAAGCCGTCAAGGGAAAAGGAAAAAGTATTGCAGTCTTGTCACGTCAAAAAGCCGATTTGAACGACAGATCATCTGTCAATCAAATCG
>JAFQOC010000306.1 GCA_017420845.1 Clostridia bacterium | reverse complement strand
TTTATCGCTTCGCGCTAAACCCAAGTGAAATGCGCTTGCGCGCGTGAAATATGCGCTGAAGCGCATGTGAAATACTCGCAAGCGAGTGTGAAATTTGCCCTTCGGGCAAGTTGAGGTGCAGAACCTTCGGTTCTGTCCATAATATTTAGTGAAATATTCAATAGAAACCCGTAGGGTTTCTTTCCTCAACTCGCCCAACGGGCGAATTTCACACGCGCGACGCGCGTATTTCAGGCTCGCTTGCGAGCAATTCACACGCCGTAAGGCGTATTTCACTATTGCAGTTTATCGGAACGATAAACTGCAATTTACAGCTCGATCTTCTCCCCCGTGAGGAACTCATAGGCGGCTCTGTATTCTTCGGCGGCCTTCTTACACCGCTGAGAGTTGGGATCATACCTGCGGATCCCGCGGAGCATGACATTCTTGGGTGTCTCCTCGGGGTCGATCAGCTCCAGAGCGGTGACGTCATAGCCGTTTGCCTCCAGTTTCTTCAAGCGAAGGGCGTCGGTGGCGGCGTCGCAGAGCTTCTGGCGGAGCATGGAATGTTCAGCCACGAAGGCCAGGGCGGGGCTGTTCAGACGGCGGTTGAGATCATGATGACAGCAGGGGGTGGAGAGGATGACCTTGGCTCCCCACTCGGCGGCCTTGTCCAGGACGATGTCGGTGGCGATATCGCAGGCGTGGAGGGAGATGACCATGTGGACCTGCGCCCCCTCGGGGAACTCGTACCTCGTGACGTCCCCGCAGATAAAGGACAAGCCCTCCATGCCCAGGTTACGGGCGATGGCGTCGCACTCGCTCATGACCTCGGCCTTCATGTCCACGCCTACCATGCGGACGGCGCGGCCCTTTATGGCGGTGAAGTAGTGGTAGACCGCGAAGGAGAGATAGCTCTTGCCGCAGCAGAGGTCGGCGATGTTCAGGACTCCCTCGGCGGGGAGTTGGCTCTCCACGTCCCGGATCAGCTCCAGGAAGCGGTTGATCTGGCGGTATTTGGCTTGCTTTTTGTCGTGGACACGGCCGTTTTGGTCGCTGACCCCCAGCTCCATGAGGAAGGGCTCGGCACCCGACAGGATCCGTCGCTTGGCCTTGTCGTTGCCGCCGATTGTGATCTTCTTGGGGGTGTTGTCCCCGCCGTTCAGGGCTTTTTGGATAGGGGTGGCACCCAGCAGGGTCTCTTTACCCCCCTTGGAGCGGCGCAGCTCGCAGCTTCCCGCCGTGGTCATGAGGTTGATCTGATCGAACTCACCCACCAGAGCGGACAGGACGGCGGGGGCGTCGGTCAGGCGGATATTTTCCTGGGAGGCCTGGATCGGCTTTTTGCCGTTGACCTCGGTGTCGGCCACGTCGGCCACCCGGAGGGTCTCCCGCTGGAGAACGGTCTCTCCCTTGACCCGCTTGAGGGTGAGGGTGACGCGGGACACGGCCTTATCGTGGGGCTTGGAGAACACCGCCTTGGAAAGGATCTCGGCCTCGGCGGCGTCGGCTATGAGGGCCGCCAGAGTGGCGGCGGGGGTGAGGCTTTCGATAGCGGCGGCCATAGGTGGTCTCCTTTCGCTTGGGATGATTCCGCTTTGGAATTATTTCTTGGACTTATTTTTCTTGTTGCCCTCCCGCTTGGCTGCAGGGACGTTGCCCAAATTGGGCTTGGGCTCGGCGGGAGCGACGCCCTCCGCGGGAGCCTCGGCGGGCTTCTTCTTGAAGGAAATCTTGGACTCGGTACGGTTCATGAGCCGTTTGAGGTTCTCCCTGTGCATGAATACCACCAGGGTAGCCATGAGGACGGATATCATGCAGGCGGTGGCGTTGCGGGGCGGGTCGTAGGCGTGGGAGATGGCGTTGAGGACGATGGGGTAGAAGATCAGACCCATGACCGAGCCCAAAGACACGTAGCGGGTACCGATGACCACGATGAGAAAGACCGCCAGGCAGACCGCCGCGGTGATGGGGGAGATCATGAGAATGACCATACCCGAGGTGGCCACGC
>JAFQOC010000305.1 GCA_017420845.1 Clostridia bacterium | reverse complement strand
GTTTTGCACCTGAACATGCCGAAAGGCATATTTCACTTGCGCGTAGCGCAAATTTCACACCGCAGGTATTTCACACGCCGCAAGGCGTATTTCACTCAAATTTGGGTTTATCGCAGAGCGATAAACCCAAATTTGAAATCCCTCATACAGACAAAACCGCACCGTACCGACAGGCATAGTGCGGTTCTCTTTGTTTGTGCATCCTTCCCTCTCACGCCGCCATATCGCGGTATCGGTGGAGGTCGCAATGAAGGACGGTTGCCTCCATGCGAAAGGGTGCGGTGTAGGTCTCGGCAAACAGGACGGGCAGGATCCTCGCCCCGCGCGCCGCGATGGGGGCGTTGGCCACGGGAACGTAAGGAGTGGGGTTGTAGTCGTACTTGCTGGAGATCGCGCCTCCCCCCGTGATGTTTCCGAACATCTCACCCCAACCGCCGTAGTAATTCAGGTACTCCTGAAAATCGTTGTAGTGGTTATAGGTGTAGAAGACATGCTTCTCGTCGGGCTCAATGATCTTGTTTCCGTTGCGATCGAATCGGGCGTAGACGATGCGGGCGGCTCCTCTGGTAATGGAGTAGCCGTTGTTGTAGATAGCGGCGTAATAGGAGGGATCGCAATCGGTGCCGGTGGTGCCGATATCCATCTCGTAGTAGGTGAAGTCACCGCCACACCCGCTGATGCGGGGCAGCTCGGGCTCGTAGGGGTACTTGGATGTGTTGCCGCTGAACTTGGTGTGGTTGACACGGAGATACTTCCCCCATACGCTGGCGGTTGGTCTGGTGGACTTACTGGTGGCATGATTGGCAGGAATATCCCCGAAGGCCCAGACGTAGGCCGCCACCTCTTCCAGAGTGATGTACGCGCCGCCACGGTAGACGCGGAAAACCTCGCGGCCGTAGGCGTCTACCACCACGTAGGTGTTCTCGTCGATGTAGTAGGGATCGTTGTTCTTGATGTACTTCCCGTCCTGCATGGGGCGGTAATCCGAGATGATGGGGGCCTGGTCGGGGACGTAGTCATAGCCCGAAAGCTGGCCGTTTTGGGTGCGGCTCAGGGCCTCCTCGTAACTACCTGCGGGCTTGTAGCCCTCGGGGGAGCGCTCGGCCTCGATGATGACCGTGGGGGGAATATACTCGGTCTCGGGCTCGGTGGGTGCCTCGGTAGGCACTTCGGTGGGAGGTTCCACAGGCTCCGTATCCGAAGAATCCGACTCGGGAGGGTTGGTCTCAAGCGGGTCAGTCTCGGCAGGAGTCGTTTCGATCGGAGTGGTTTCGGCAGGCTCGGTAGGTAACTCATCCACCACAAGGATCTCAATGCTATCGGTAAAGCCGTGGTATTCCACCGTCACCGTAGCCTTACCCCAAGCCTGTGCGGTGGCGACCCCCTTACGGGTGATGCCCACGCAGGAAGAGGAGGAGGTCCAGGTCAGGCGGTCCGCCAGCTCCTCAGGTGCGTCGGTAGTCAGGGTGACGGTATCGCCCACCTGCATGTACAGGGGGCCTTCCTCCAGGATGTTGAGCTGGTGCATTCCCACGAGGGGAGCGGTGGTCACGACGGACGGGGTGGTACCGTCGGTCTGACTACCCGGGCTGTCGCAGCCAAAGAGCAGGGCGCAAACCGTCAAGAGAAGGGCGACGGAAAGAGCCCATTTTTTATTGGTCATTTTCCCAAAAGCCATTTGGTACGCCTCGTTTCATGATTTTTGTATCTAATACATTGTAACAAATTTTTCGGTTTGCGTCAAGGGAAATCTGACTCAAAGGCGTAAACAATCCATGAATAAAAAAAGGATGGATCGCTTGCGCGATCCATCCGATTTTCGTATTAGCCCAGAATGAACTGTGCGTAGAAGGGGTTGTACTCCACTTTCACAGGACCGAGGGTGGTGTAGGTGTTGGAGGAGTTGGTACCGAACACGTAGTCAGTGCCGTCAATCACGCCCACCAGGGTCTTGAGAGTGGTGTTGTAGGTGTAGACGGTGGCAGCGGAATCCTGGAACTCACCGTTGACGTGGGTGCCACTCACCACCATGTTGACGTACTTCTTGGCGCCGCCCACCATGCAGTAGAGGTAGAAGCCACCGTCGGTGGTCTCCACGTAGAAGTCTGCGCCGTCTGCCTTGGTCTTGGTAGAAGCCATGTAGTAGCTGGACTTCTCACCGGTCAGGTAGTACACGTCGGTACCCACATTGGGCTGGATGAAAGCAAACTTGTATGCCTTGCCGGCGGTGGGGGTCTGAGCGTTCAGACCCTCACCGGTGGAGGGGGTGGAGCTACCGCCGGAGGTGCCGTCAACCTTACTGTTGGCGTCGTCCGTCACGGTACCGTTTGCGCCGTCGGCGGACTCGAGGCGGAAGGTGTAGATGGAAGCGTCAGCGCCCATACCGTAGCAGGTCAAATAACCGCTGTACACCTCAAGATACTGAGACTTACCGCTGAACTGAGCGGTGAAGCAACGGATGAACACGCCGTCCTGAGTCTCCTCGATGGCGAACTTGGTGTTCTCGCCCTCGGCGGAAACGAACTCGGTGTGGGTACCGTCGGAGTAGAGCCACTTGTCGCCGGCCTTGAAGGAAACGGAGCCGTCAGCGTTGGTGACCTTCTCCATGGCAATGGCGTCAGCCTTGCTGTCGGAGAGGATGAGCTCCATCTTCTTGGGGGAGTAGTAGTACTCGGTACCGGTCATGTACTTGTTATCCTTGGGATAGAAGATCACGACCATCTCCTTGACCTCACGGGTGAAGTCACAGCCGTTGCAGGTAGCGTCGGAGTCGTTATCAAAGGTATGCTTACCGGTAGCGGGAGCCAAGATGGTGCCGCAGTCCTTACAGGTGGAGGGATCGCCACAGGTAGCGGCGTTCACATCGGTATGCTCGCAGCCGTAGCCGCAGGTGTCGCAGATGCTGTCGTCACCGTTGCTGTGAGGAGCAATGTCCTTGGTCTCGGAGCAACGGGTGCAGGGGGTCCAGTGGTTGTCGGAATCGTGAGCCAGAACGGTGTTCCAGTCATGGCCAAGAGCCTCGATCTCGGTCTGCTCAACCGTGGTCTTGCCGCAGGTGGTGCACTTCTTACCGTCGGTCAGACCGGTCTCAGTACAGGTAGCGGCCTTACCGGGGACAGTCTCCTCGGTGTGGTTGCAGAAGTCGCCGGAAACCAGAGTACAGCCGGCGTTGAACTCAACCTTACCGGTCTCGCTCTTGTTGTCGTACTTGAGGATCTCACCGGTGACGGTGATGGTATCACCCACCATGAGGTTCTTGGCGCCCTCGCCCTTCAGGCGGAAGCACTCGATGGGCTTGTCGGTCATACCGCCTACCACGATGACAACGGTGATGTTGCCGTAGTCGTCAGACCAGGCGGAGGGGATCTCGGTGATGACACCGGTCAGGGTGTACTTATGACCGCCGGACAGGATGCCGTTTAACTCCAGAGCGTAAGCAGCGTTGAGGATCTCCTCGAGAGTCTCGTAGATGGTGGGACCCTCGGAGGGAGTCATGGTCTCGGCCACTTCCTTCAGCATCAGACCGCCGGGAAACTGGGAGGTACCGCTGGACTCAGGAGTCATGTAAGAAGACTCGGAAATGCAGAAGGTGCTGTAGGTGCCGTAGGTACCGACCACGTACTCCAGACCCTCGATGGTGGTGTACCAGGCGTTGGTCTCGGACTTGTAGGTCCAGGTGGTTCCCTCCTCGGTGGAGTAACCGATGTACTTGGAGACCTTACCGTCATCCGAGGTTGTGGTCTTAGCCAGCACGTAGGTCTTTACGCCGTTCAGCTCGGTGTAGAACTTGAAGCCCTCGCCGTCAGCCTCCACGAAGAAGTCGGGAGCAGCCTTGGGATCGGTGGTGGACAGGATGTACTTGTTGCCGCCATCCTGGGTCTCGCCGGTAGCGAACAGGGTCTGGCCGAGGGATGCGTGGATCATGTAGAACTTGTATGCCACGCCCTCCTCAGGCTTGTCCACGATAGCGGAAGCGTCATACACGGGCAGAGCGCGCTCGAAGGAGACGGTCTCGCTCTGGCCTGCGGCGTCGGTAACGGTAGCGGTGAGGGTGTAGTCCTTCACGGCGTCGTTCTTCACAGGAATGTCGATGGTGTAGAAGGCAGCGTTCTTCTCGCTGACCTTCACGGCGATATCGGCGTTATCGGTAGCCCAAGTAACCTTGAACTCGGTGTCGCCGATGACCACCTTACCAACCACGTCGTAGTCGGCAGGGGTTTCCTTAGCGGCATCCTTGTAGATGCTGCGGAGATACTCCACGGCCTCAGCCAAGGAGGCACCATCGGAGCCCGCCGTGCCGTCCGCGGTGGTGTCCTCACCATCACCGGGAGTGGTACATGCGGCGAAGCATGCCAGACACATAACCAGTGCCAGAAGCAAAATCAGAATTTTTTTCATGGGATGATCCTTTCAAAACGTATTACAGCTCGCGAAAGCCACGGCGGCATGCGCGAATTACTGACGGAAGGTGATATCGGAGGCAGAGAAGACCTTGAGCTGGTACACGCCGTTGAAGACGTCCACCACACCCTTGGCATCAATGACCGAGCCGATGGGGAAGGCGTCGGCGGTGATGGTCTTACCGTCGGCATCCTTGAGAACAATGGTGCGCAGGACGATCTCGGTGCCGTCCTGGGCCATACAGGTGATGGACAGAGCACCGAAGTTGGAGCTGTCCTCGTTCTGGGTGGTGTAGATACGGGTAATGACCAGGTCCTTGAGAGAGGCCGTACCGTGCATGGTGATAAAGCCGCGGTCGAAGGTCTTGGTCTCCACGGTCTCGTTCCCTTCCTCGTCCACGGAGGTGACTTCAATGTCCACCTTACCGGTGAGCAGATCCTTGGCGGATACCTCGGGGTAGGCCCCCTCATGTCCGTCGCTGATCTTCTGGATGTTCTCGGGGTCGTCGGGACGCATGGCGTGATATTTGATATCCGAGATCTGGTAGGTGCCGCCGGTCTCGTAGTACTGGACCGAGCCGACTACCAGCACGCGGTTGCCCACGGTGAGGATCTCCTCACCGAAGAAGCCGAGATTGAAGCCGTAGTAGACCTGGATACCGAAGTACAGGCCGGTTTCCTCGTCGTACTCCTCGACGTAGGCGGTCTGGTTGGAGTTACGAACCACGACGCCCTCGAAGCTGACGTCCTTGCCCTTGTAGCTCTCGATGTTGGTCTTGAGCTCCTTGAGGGTCATGGGCATGGCGGCGCCGTAGTAGAAGTCGGGGTCCTTCTCCTTGGAGTGGACGTGGAGCTTGTGGTTGACGGCCTGGTTCAGAATGGTCACGCAGATATCGGCGTAAGCCGTATCCGAGGACTTGGAGGAGACGGCCAGCCCCTCCTGGAGAATCTCCAGATTGAGGCAACGGTAGTCTGCCATGTCAGCGGTCTTGTACCAAACCCAGACAAGGTAGCGGTCACCCGTAGAGTCGGGGTTCCACTGGTCGGTGTCGGACTCTACGATGATGGAGGTGGCCTTACTCAGAGTCTCCTTGGTGTAGCTGGAGGCCTTCTTGCCCCAGGGCTCGATCTGACCCGTGGACTCGGGGGTATTGATACCCAGGTACCGGGCCTTCAGCAAACCGCCGTCAAAGGCGGGGTGGTTGATATTGAAGTGGGTGGTATCGCCGTCCACGAAGGTTTTGACGGTGACCGTGGCGGAGGCGCGACCCGAGTTGGGATCGAACTTGACGGT
The DNA here is from genome assembly GCA_017420845.1 of Clostridia bacterium. Classification (GTDB taxonomy): domain Bacteria; phylum Bacillota; class Clostridia; order Oscillospirales; family CAG-272; genus CAMEON01. Next base: position 1,098 of record JAFQOC010000305.1, on the reverse strand, counting down.
GGAGGCGTAGTCCACGAATTCCTTGTTCTCGCTGCCCTGAGAGTCACCGGCCGTCGTATCCTCAACGGTGGTATCCTCAGATGTCCCGCCGCTTTCGCAGGCCGCAAAGCAGCCTGCGAGCATAGCCAGGGCGAGGAGGAGAACCAGAAGCTTAGACATATACTTCATAACGTTTTCCTCTGGGAAACCAATTACTTAATGGAGAAGTTGCACTTACCGACGGCATCCTTGAAGAGCTTCTCGATAGCGGACTCCACGTCACCGGTCTTGACCAGAGCGGTCTGCATCAGGATACCCACCTCGTCACGGGCCTTGGAGGAGCCGTTGAAGGCGGGGGACACGAAGTAAGCGTCGCTCTGGGACAGAGCCAGCTTCACAGACAGAGCGGTCAGGTTGTTGTAGCCGCTGGCCTTATCCAGCCATGCCTGATAGGTGGGGTTCTCCTGTACCGACTTGATGACGGGAGCGTAGCCCGAAGCCATGGAGAACTCGGCCTGGAAGGCGACGTTGGTGGTCAGGAACTTCATAAACAGCCAGGAAGCCACGACCTCCTGGGGATTCTCGCTGTCGAAGAGGCAGAGAGAGGGACCCTGGGAGATGACCTTGGGAGCGGAGGGGTTCACCTGGGGAGGAGTTGCCATGCCGGTCTCAAAGAGGGGCTGGCCGTCCACGGTGGGAGGAGTCTGGTAGGATGCGCCGCCGGTGGAGCCGATGACCATGTAGCAGCGCTGACCCTCGGTTGCGGTGAACAGACCCGAGGTGTAGGAGCCGTAAATCTCCTCGGTGGTAACGTAGCCCTTCTGGAACCACTCGTTGAACATCTTCACGAAGCCGCGGTTGGTCTCGTTGTTGAACTGGAAGTGATCGTTCTTATCCAGGCTGGTGTAGGGAGAGCCGTACTGCTCGCACATGGTGATGAACCAGTTGGCCTCGGAGTCGTAGCCCAGGGGCACGCAGGAAGGATCGATCTCCTTGATGCGCTTACAAACTGCCTCCATCTCCTCCCAGGTGGTGGGAACCGAGAGACCGTTCTTATCGAAGAAGGTCTTGTTGTAGTACAGAGCCTCGGTTTACTTGGACATGGGCAGGGTGTACATG
>JAFQOC010000304.1 GCA_017420845.1 Clostridia bacterium | reverse complement strand
GTTTTGCACCTGAACATGCCGAAAGGCATATTTCACTTGCGCGTAGCGCAAATTTCACACCGCAGGTATTTCACACGCCGCAAGGCGTATTTCACTCAAATTTGGGTTTATCGCAGAGCGATAAACCCAAATTTGAAATCCTCCCCCAAAAAAGAACTGCCTCCCCGAGAGGAGACAGTTCTTCACGATGCAGATCAGTCCTTCTTGGCCATCTTTTCCTTAAGCTGCAAAGCGGCGACCACCTTGTTGACAAGCGCGTCGGCAGTAAGCTCGTAGGCCTCCAGCAGGGGAGGTACCTTACCCGAGCGGCCGAAGCAGTCGTTCACACCCATGCGGATCACGGGAACGGGACAGTACTCCGCTACGCACTCCGCCACAGCGGAACCAAGACCGCCAATGACGTTGTGCTCCTCGGCGGTGACGATGGCACCGGTCTCCGCGGCAGCCTTGCGGACGATACTGCAGTCCAGAGGCTTGATGGTGTGTATATTGATAACCCGGACGCGAATCCCGCGGGCGGCCAGGATCATCGCGGCCTCAATGGCGGTGCCCACCATCATACCCGTAGCGATAATGGTCGCGTCGTCACCGGTGGCAACCAATTCACCCTTACCAAGATGGAACTCATAGTCGGGATTGCTGTGGAGCACCGGGACAGCGTAGCGGCCGAAGCGGATATAGAAGGGTCCGTCGGTCTCCAGAGACACCTTCAGAGCGGCGGCGGCCTCGGTGGCATCGCAGGGATTCAGAACGGTAACGCCGGGGATGGCACGCATGATGGCCAGATCCTCCAGGCACTGGTGGGTGGCGCCATCCTCACCCACGGTGATACCGGCATGGGTGGCGCAGATCTTGACGTTCAGGTGGGGGTAGGCCACGCTGTTGCGGATCTGCTCAAAGGCACGGCCGGCGGCGAACATAGCAAAGGAGGAGGCCACAACGGTCTTACCGGCGGCGGCCAGACCGGCGGCGATGCCGATCATATTGCCCTCGGCGATGCCGCAGTCAAAAAAGCGGTCGGGATAGGCCTTGGCGAAGTAGCAGGTTTTGGTAGCCTCCGAGAGGTCAGCGTCCAGCACCACGAAATCGTGGTCGGCGCCCAGCTCCACCAGAGCCTTGCCGTAGGCCTCACGGGTTGCAACGTTTTTTCCGGTATTCAGCATAACAGTATCCTCCCTTACATCACATCTGCGCGCGGATCTCGGCGACGGCCTGCGCGTACTGCTCGTCGTTAGGCGTGGAGCCGTGCCACTTGACCTGGTTCTCCATGAAGGAGACGCCCTTGCCCTTGACCGAATTGGCCACGATAGCGGTGGGCTTTCCCTTGACGGCCTTGGCCTCGGTGAAGGCGGCCTCAATTTGAGCAAAGTCGTGAGCGTCAATGGTAATGACATGGAAGCCAAAGGAGGCCAGCTTACCCTCAAAGGGAGCGGGATTGACGATGTTGGCCACAGGGCCGTCGATCTGCAGACCGTTGTAGTCAATCACTACACAAAGGTTGTCCAGATCGTGACGGGCGGCGAACATCAAAGCCTCCCACACCTGTCCCTCCTCGCTCTCACCATCGCCCACGATGGTGTAAACGCGGTAGTCCTTCTTGTCCACCTTGGCGGCCAGAGCCATACCAACGGCGGCGGAGATCCCCTGACCCAGAGAGCCCGTAGACATATCCACACCGGGGGTCCCCTTCATATCGGGGTGTCCCTGCAGTCTGGAATCAACGCGGCGGAGGGTAGTCAGCTCCTCATAGGGGAAGAAGCCCTTGCGAGCCAGCGTAGCGTACAGGGCAGGAGCGGCATGACCCTTGGACAGCACGAAGCGGTCACGGTCACTCCACTTGGGATTTGCCGGGTTCACACGCATCTCCGCGAAATACAAGTAGGACATGATATCGGCGATAGACAAGGATCCGCCGGGATGACCCGAGGCGGCGGCATGGGTACCGTCCAGAATCCCCAGTCGGATCATGGCGGCTTCCTGCTTCAGTTGAGTGAGCTTGGTAGAATCCATATTGTTGTTCCCTTTCCTGCCGCTCCCGTGCCGGGAGCGTTATTGAAAATACCGCTTACTATTATACACAGGTTTTTCCCTTTTGTCAAGTTGTTCCGCAAAACTTGAAAAAAGAATCTTGTTTTGCTTGATTTGAAATTTCCTTCAGCATTTTTTCAAAAAATAAAGGCTAAATTGTAAAAAACCGCTTCGACTACTGGACAATTTCCGGAATTTGTGTTATACTAACATGGAATATAACCTTTTCATTTACCAGCTGATTCTTCTAATCCTCATGGAGGCTTCCGTTATGACTCATCCATCCCACTCCCCCGCTCCCGAGGGAAGACGCTATCGCTTCAGCATACTCCGCGTTCTGCTTTGCAGTATCCTGATGGCCCTGCTGGTAGGGGCCTGCCTGTACCTGTACCATACCGCCTTCAACTTCTACCACGCCCGTATGCTGGAAAACCAGAGCAAAACCTTTGCCTGGCTGGTGGAGCAGGTGAGCTTCTCCCTGCCCTTCATCATCATCTGTGTGTTCCTGTACGCCGTGTACCATAAGCATGATCGTCGGGACGGCGTGGCCGCCCGGGAAATGTTCTGGGAGATCCTTCTCCTGTCGGCTCTGGTCTATGGGGTACTCTACCCCTATATGGTGTCCATCAGCGACGCTCTTTACACCAACGCGCTGGCCGCCGGGGAAAAGCTTCCCGTGAATGAAGGCAAGGTGGAGGTGACTCTCATCATGAATCTTCACGAATGGTTCATCCGCCTGTCCCTGCCCATCCTGGCGCTGTTGATCTACTACTCCTCCCGCGCCCGCAGAGAGCGGCTCTTCCCACAGACCGAGACCCCCGATCCCATCATGACCAAAGCGGAATACCATGCCATGAAGGCCGCTGAGCAGGCCGCTTCCACTCCCGACGAGGACACGCAGATCCCCCCCGACGAAACCATTTCCACGCCTGAGGGAGGTGAACATCGTGAGTAAGTCCAACAGAAAAGCGATCTGCGCCGCAGGTGCGGGTCTGGCCCTGGGCGGTGTTGCCCTGGCGGCGGCTACCCTC
>JAFQOC010000303.1 GCA_017420845.1 Clostridia bacterium | reverse complement strand
GTTACCGTCAAGGACGCCCCCCGCAATCCCATCCGCGGTGTTATTGAGGGCTTCTACGGCACCGCATGGACTCACGAGTACCGCAAGGATCTCTTCAAGTTCATGGGCGAGAATAAGATGAACGCCTACATCTACGCCCCAAAGGACGATCCCAAGCACCGCGCCCAGTGGCGTTCCCGCTACACCGGCACAGAGCTCGAGCGCATGACCGACCTCATCACCACCGCCAATGAGAACCACGTTAAGTTCATCTACGCCATCTCTCCCGGCGGTGACATCAACCTGGGGAGCGGCTACGAGGCCGACTTCAATAAGCTCATGGCCAAGTGTGAGCAGATCTACGAGCTGGGCTGCCGCGATTTCGCCATTTTCCTGGACGATATCCCCACCCTGGACGCCAAGGGACACGCCAAGCTCCTCTCCGACTTCCAGACCCGCTTCGTGGAGACCCACGAGGGGGTAAGAGATCTCATCGCCATCACCACCGAGTACGGCGACCCCTTCCTGACCGATTATACGAATCAGATCGCCCCCCTGATCCATAAGGACGTGGTGCTGATGTGGACGGGCCCCGGCGTCATTCCCGAGTCCATCACCAACCGCTCCCTACAACATATCCTCAAGACCTACGGCCGAAAGGTGCTGATCTGGTGGAACTATCCCGTCAACGATACCCTTGCCAACCACCTCTTCATGGGTCCCTGCGTAGGGCTGGAGAAGACCCTATACCAGTCCATCACGGGACTGACCGCCAATCCCATGAATCAGGGCTACGCCTCCATGGTTCCTCTCTTCACCACGGGGGACTACCTCTGGAATCCCGAAACTTATGACAGCCAAAAGTCCTTGATTGCCGCCTGTGAAAGCCTCATGCCCGACGCCTCGGAGGCTCTTCTGGACTTCATTTCCATGACCTGCGCCTCGGGCATCAACAAGAACACCGACAGCGTGGAGCTGAAGAAGCTTCTGGACGACTTCAAGAAGGAGGTCAATCCCGATACTCTTTGGGCCCTCAGCAACTACTTCGGGAAAATGGTGGAGAACGCCGACGCCATCCTCGCCTCCTCCAACACCGAAATGGTGGGCGAGATCCGTGAATGGGTAGAGAAGTACCGCGCCTACGGCGAGATGGGGCTGATCTACGTGGAGATGGAGTCGGATCATCACGACGGTAAAAGCCTTGACGGCATCATCAAAAAGCTGGGTGAGTTCAAGATGATCGAAAAGAGCATCCGTCAAAATCCCCGCCTGGTTTCGGAAAACGTGCTGACCTCCTATTTCTCCACCCTGAACAGCCGGTTCAGCATCCTGCTGGGGCAGATCGACGGCATTTCCTTCGCCCCCGCCAAGCCCTATACCAACTGCAACCCCTACGAGAACTATGTCCCCGACTATATGACCGATGGTGACGACTCCACCTACTTCTGGACTCACGGCGACCTCAACACCGCCGCGGGGAACAAGACGGGCTACCTCGGGGTGGATCTCGGTGAGGTCATAGACGTAAAGAACGTCTACATCGCCACAGGTGCGGGCGGCAGTGACGCCATGGCGGCAGGGATCGTGGAGTATTCCGCGGACGGCAAGGAGTGGACGGTGATCCACAACGGAGGCTGCGGCGACGAGCTGTTCCTGCAGGGCTTGTCCATCAAGGCCCGCTATATCCGTATCCGCGCCGCTGCCAACGCGGGGAGCGGCTGGGTCAAGTGCCGCACATTTGAGATCAACACCAACCGCGCCGCCTCGGACGATGGCCCCGCAGGCGTCCCCACCTTGACCACCAACCTCCCCACCTACTCCACCTATTTCCCCGAGTTCATGAGCGACTCGGACCCCAACACCTATTTCTGGTCCTCCCGAGGCGGACAGAAGGGGGACTACTTTGAGATCGATCTGGGCGCCGTGGTTTCGGTATCCCGCATCACCTTCAGAACCGGCGTTCCCGCGCACGCCGCCGATTACGTCCAAAGCGGCGAGCTGTGCTGGTCTGCCGACGGTGTAAACTGGACGACTGTTTGCGCCATCAAGGAGCGCGACACCGTGAAGGACGTGAATATCCGCGCCCGCTACATCCGTGTGAATATCACCGCTGACCAGACCAGCTGGATCACGGTATCCGAGTTCACGGCTGTCAGCGAGGACACCGTATCTCCCCTCCTCCGGCTGGACAGCGATTTCGTCCCCCGTACCGATCTGCTGACCCTGACCGACGGTCATTACGTCACCTATTTCGCCCCCGATAAGGCCGAGGGCCATAATCTGTCGGTTACCGCCACCGAGAGCGGCAAGGTCACCCTCATTGCTCTCGCTCTTCCCGAAAACGGTCTGACCGTTACCGTGAAGGACGCAGGCGGCAAGGAGATCAAGCAGGTCGAACTGACCTATATCACCGAGATCGAGGCCCCCGCGGGATCGGTCATTGAGATTCCCCTCGGAAACGGCCTCATGCTGGCCGAGGTCATCTGGTAAGCCCCACAAATACCCAACACATGGAGGATCAAACCATGGAAAAGAAAATCTACTGCGGCCGAGGCAACGCCGTCCCCTACGACGAGCTCATGAGCGTGCTGAACACCTCCTTCGGCTTCTTCACCCCCGAGACCGAGTTTCTCGGTCTTCTCCCCAAGCTCTACCGCGAGCAGTACCGCCCCCAGGATCAGAACTGGGTGGTCACCGAGGACGGTGTCCTCGCCGCCGCCATCGGCGCCTATGACCATGAGATCATCGTCTGCGGACGCCGTCTCCCCTGCCGCGGCGTCGGCAACGTGGCGGTCCATCCCGACCACCGTCATAAGGGCTACATGAAGCTGGCCATGAATCAGGCCATCGCCGATATGGTAAAGGACGGCATTGTCCTCTCCACTCTGGGCGGCCGCCGTCAGCGCTACCAGTATTTCGGCTACGATAAGGCAGGTCCCGCCTACCATTTCAGCATCTCCCGGGACAACATCCGCCACACCTACGGGGACGCCCCCGCCCCCTTCGCCGTCCGCGAGGTCACAGCCCCCTCCGATCCCGTCATCGACGAGATCATCGCCCTCACCGAAACGGGCCGCTATGCCCCCGTCCGCGGCCGCGCCGTCTATCTGGATATCGCCCAAACCTGGAAGTCTCACCTCCTTGTACTGACAAATCCCGCCGAGGACCACCGCTTCGTGGGCTACTGCATCTGCGTCGGCGATGTCCTGACGGAGCTTCGCCTTACGGATAACCGAGACTTCATGGGCCTTGTCCGTTCGGTCTTTGCCTATCTGGACAAGGGCTTCACAGTAGGTCTGCCCTCCTATGAGACCGAGCAGATCAAGGCCATCTCCCTCATCGCTGAGGGCATCGCGATCCACCCCTCCATGATGTACAATATCCTCAATTACGCCGCCGTCATCGAGGCCTTCATGGCTCTCAAGCTCACCTACACCACCCTCCCCGACGGTGAGCTGACTCTCCTCATCCACGGCCATGGCGGTGACGAGCGCATTCGCATCACGGTCAAGGAAGGGAAGCACACGGTAGAAACTGTCTCCGAGGACATCCCCGTGGATCTGGAACTGGGCCACCTGGAGGCCACCGAGCTACTCTTCGGCTGTATCTCGGCCGACCGTGAGACCGCCTCCCCCCTGCTCCGCGCCTGGTTCCCCCTGCCCCTGTGGATGTACCGCGCCGACGAGGTCTGACCGAATTTAGTAAAAAAAGGAAGCACCATGAAACATATTCTTCGCGTGATTGCTCTGCTGCTGGCGGTTCTGACCCTTATGACCGCCTGCACCACCCCTACGACTCCCCCGGAAGTCACCACGGATTCCACCGAAACCACAGATTCCTCTACTACCGAGTCTACCACGGATCCCGAGGAGGATCCCCCCCGCGAGACCTACGAGGATCTGTCCCACAACGTCCCCGACATCAAGGGAGCCGACGGCAAGTCCTCCACCGTGGTGGCAGAGGGTGAGCGCACCGCCCCCGATGTGAACCTGGTGTTCAACGGCGAAAGCGGCGTGTTCGCCGTCTCCTCCGCTCTGGCCGAGGAGCTCCACGACTCCAACTCCTGCGAGGAGTGCGGTTACGTGGAGGGTTGCGAGGGATACCTTCTGTCCACTCACGCACAGGCAAACAGCCAGGCAGGCATGACGGTTACCCTGGCCTCCCCCATTCCCATCTCCACGGTGACGGGCATGACCGTGACCTACAAGTCCAGCAAGGAGCTGTCCACCTCGGTATTCCGTGTGCTCTCCTCCGACTCGGTTACCACCGCCACCTTCCACAACGAGTGTCCCTCCCTCGCGGGAGCCTCCGAGGAATTCAAAACGGTGGATATCAACCTGACAAACGTGGGTAAGCTGGGGGACAGCGACGGCAATCTGTCCGCCTTCCAGCTCATGTTCCGCAACAAGGAGAACGCCTCGGTGGAGATCAAGGAGGTGACGGTCTGCGTCAACCCCGAAAAGCTTCTGGTCATCGACGAGCTGGAGGGGAACTTCTTCTCCCGCGGTGATGTGACCTCGGCCATAGCCACCACCATCGCCGAGCGCTTTACCACCGCCAAGGTGGGTGCGGAGATCACCGTGACGGTGGATCAGTACCGCCAGAACAACACCAAAATGGACGGCTCCATCCGATACGACGCCACCGCCAAGCTCAACAACGGCACCACCATCACCGCCCAGAGCAAGGTGACCATTCCCCACGTCAGCGGCGTGTGGCTGGATACCACAAGAGGCAGCTTCGGTGCCTCCCACGATAATCTCGGTCAATGGCAGGAGACCTTCGATCCCTCGGGCATGGTGCTTCTGACGAACAACACCATGGACGCCAAGGAGGGCATTTCCACCGTCGAGTACGCCCTGATCCCCGAGTCGGGCAGCTACGACGATCCCGCCGTGATCTGGCGTGAGCCCCACATCCTGAAGCAGGACGGAGGCACCCTCCATACCCTTTTCGTCAACGCGTGGCTGGACTACGCGGGTGACCTCACCGAGGGTCAGCGCTACCGTCTCCTGGTCCGCGGCGTCACCGCTAATGATAACTATATTCTCCATCTGGATATCCCCTTTACCTACTCGCCCCTGGACGCTTCGGTCACCGATCAGCTGATTTCGGCCATGAATACGGTCGCCTCTCCCGACCTCATCTGCCCTGCCGATACCCCCGACAAGGACGCCTACATCGCCCATCTCCTCACCGAGCTTCTGGACGATCCCACTCTGGAGGTCCGCACCGAGCTTCTGGGCGAGGGTGTCAACTCGGTGACGGTACGGGTATCGGTCCTCTCCAAGGCCGCCGTGACCGCACAAAGGCTTCCCATCTACACCGTGGACGGCGAGACCCTGAACTCGGTCTTCGCCTTCTCGGGCGAGGCCCTGACGGGGGATGCACTGACGGTGCCCTTTGACAAGTACGAGGGAAGCATCCTGTTACAGACCCCCTACGACGGTGATACCAACGTGATCCTGGCCTCCCCCGACGTGGTGGAGCAATGGAATGCCTCCATCGCCTTCATGGAGTCGGGTAAGTTCAAGGTGAAGCACGGCGAATTCTGTATCCCCGTCCCCGCCGAGCTGACCTGGACCGACACCAAGGGCGGTGATAAGACCTACACCGTCACCCTCTCCAAGAACCGCGAACTGTCACAGCCCATCGTCCTCTCCGCCTCCGAGTGCCGCATCAGCGTCTGCAATCTGGAAATGGGCCGTCAGTATTTCTGGCAGGTCAGCGACGGGGAATCCACCTCCCAGCTCTTCACCTTCACCACCGCCTACTACCCCCGCTTCTTTGGGCTGGAGGGCATCTCCAACTTCCGCGATCTGGGCGGGTATAAGACCACCGATGGCAGACGCGTCAAGCAGAACATGGTCTTCCGCTCGGCCTACCTCAACGACGGCTCCGCCGCCGCCAAGGATTTCATTGTGAATGAGCTTGGTGTGAAGTGTGAGCTGGATCTCCGCGGCTCGGGCACTCCCTGCCTCGGAAGCACCGTGAAGCGCCGCGTCATCGGTATGCAGTGGTACACTCACATTTACAACGAGAAGAACTACGAGACCACCAGACAGACCATCGCGGCCTTCGCCGATCCCAACAACTACCCCATGAACTTCCATTGCGCCGTTGGCCGTGACCGCACGGGTACCACCGCCTTCCTGATCCTCGGTCTTCTGGGCGTGGATGAGGAGACTGTCGTCCACGAGTTCTACACCTCCTTCCTCTCGGAGACGGGTACCGACGATATCGACGAGCCCGACGAGTTCAAGAGCCACAACGCCAACATCAACAGCCTCATCAGCGGTCTCGCGGCATATTCCTCCGCATCCCTGCCTCTGCAGGAGCAGGTCGAGGCCTACCTCCTCCGTATCGGTGTCACCGAGGAGGAGATGAACGCCATCCGCGATATTCTGCTGGAGGACTGAATCCCAAAGCCCCACCGTTTCATGGCGGTGGGGTTCCTTTTAAAAATATACAAATCTGCTCTTGCAATTTTGGGAAAAGTATGGTATTATGTATATATCCCCCAGTAAAGGAGACTGTTCTATGAGACGTATCCGCCTGACAGCTCTGCTGTTGATGACAATCACCCTCTGCCTGCTGACGGCCTTGATCTTTGCCGCCTGCAACCCCGCGGAGGTGCCTGATGAAACCACCCCCGACACCACCGAGGCGGTCACCCCCGCCCCCGAAGATCCCACAGAAAAGGAGACCGAGGATATGACCGAGGACGCAACCACCGAAGCCCCCACCGAGAATATCACGAATCCTCCGGAGGATCCCGCCCTGAATGTCTTTCCCGAGGGGGGAGACAGCATTGAGATTGGCATCTTCTGGGAGCCTCCCTACCAGTACACCACCCCCGAGCAGTATGATTGGATCCGCGATGCCAACGTAACCTTCATCGAGATCACCAACCGCGAGGGCGCAATCCACAAGGAAGCCAATGACCTACAGCTCAAGCTGGCCGCCGAGCGGGGCCTCAACGTGGCCTATTCGGTGGGCGTGGATGGGAAGGATCTTCTCCGCATGACCGAGCAGGAGATCATCGACTACATGACCGAGCTGAAGAAGAACCCCATCATCACGGATATCCACGTCCGCGACGAGCCCGCCGAGCCTTGGGTCTACTCCGCCGCCTGCCGCGCCATCATGAAGGCGGGGATCAACCCCAGACTGAACTTCCTCCCCTACTGGGCGACCTGGGTCTTTGAGAACTACCAAGGCCACGTGGAGGACACCGTCATTGAGGCAGGGAAGGAGAACTACGGTACCCTCTGCTACGATCACTACCCCTTCCCCTACAACGGCGGCGACCCCGATATGTTCTATAACCTCAATATGTTCCGCGAGATCGGATTGAAGTACGACGTGCCCACCGCCTTCTACATCCAGTCCATCGGTGAGGGCGGCAACTTCCGCCGTACCGACGGCGGCGAGATCCGCTACCACACCTCGGCTGGCCTGGCCTACGGCCTCAAGTCCATGACCTACTTCACCTGGTGGACCACGGGCTTCTGCGATCCCAAGGATTACGCCATCATCTCCCCCTACGGAGAGAAGACCGATATCTACGACGACGTGGCTTCCATCAACGGCCAGATCCTCAAGGTTGGCCCCGTGCTGGCCCGCCTGGAAGCCCTGGAGGTCCACCACACGGGCGGTAGCGAGACCGGCATCACCCGATGCGATCCCGCCGACGTGCCGCTGTACGCCAAGCCCAAGGCCCGCTACGGCGTCATCATCTCCCTCATGGAGGACAGAGAGACGGGCCGTGACTACATCATGCTGGTCAACAAGAACTACAAGAAGGAAGCCACCTACGAGTTCGAGCTGACCGATCAGATCACCCACCTCTACAACCTCAACGGCGGCACCTACGAGGAGCTGGATATCTCCTCGGGCAAGGTTACCTTTACCTTTGAACCCGGCGGCTTCTTCCTCTTGGCCGTGGGTCAGCACGACAACATCGTGGATAAGGTCTGGGACAAGTCCGCCAACCTTGCCGAGGGCAAGGCACCCGCTGTGGAGTCCTCGGTCCACGGCGGCGGCTACTACGCCTACACCCTCACCGACGGCATCCGTGACAACAGTATTCCTACCGCCCTCGGCTACCGCTCCACCAAGAACACGGGCTTTGTGGAGGTGGATCTGGGCCGTCCCGTCATCATCAACCGCGTGGACTACTACCCCACAGGCACCAAGTTTACCCGCGGCCAGACCTTCCCCACGGAGTTCACCGTTGAGGTCTCTACCGACGGCGAGACTTGGGTTAAGGTGGTGGAGAAGAAGAACTACACCGACTGCCTCACCGCCATCCCCAGCTTCACCTTTGAGGCTATGGAGGCCCGCTATATCCGTATGAACGTGACCAAGGGCTGTGCCGCAGGGGGCTTTGAGATCGCCGAGATCGAGGTCTACAACGACGACGGATCGGTACTCGCTCCCGATAACGCGAACCTTTATCTCATCCCCGGCAGTGAGCCTGCAGGTACCAATATTGCCCTTGACCGGGGCGTCACCGCCTCCAGCCACGTCACGGGCTGGGAGCCCTCGGGCTTGACCAACGGCAGCCGCGAGTCGGGCGCTTGGACTTCGGCGATCAATCGCCACCCCACCGCCGATCACGGCGAGGAGTGGGTGCTGATCGACCTGGCCTACGCCTACGATCTGGACAAGGTGGTCCTCTTCGGCCGCTCGGGGGACGATTATTTCCCCTATAAGTTCCGTATCGAGGTCTCCGAGGACGGCAAGACCTACCAAAACGTCTTTGAGGGCGAGTGCCCCGAGAAGCGCCAGGGTCAACAGCCCTTTGAGTGCGAGTTGGAGAACGTCAAGGCCCGCTATGTCCGCATCGTGGGCTACTCCCTCCGCGATCAGGCAGGCTTCAACGACGGCCACCTGTTCTCCCTGTGCGAGGTGGAGATCTACAACAAGTAAGTCCATTCGACACAACAGAAGTGCCCAATAGCTGAAAGGAATCTCCATGAAAAAGAAGATTTGGTTCTGGCTTTGCATAGCCGAAGCCGTGATCATTCTGTCGGGCGGTTGCGTCCTGCTGTTCGCCACTCCCCCGGTCACTTATGAGGTGGAAATGGACGTTCAGGCATATCTGGATGATTTTTCCGAGGATAACAACTACTACCCCGAACTCGGGTATATCCCCGACGCGAGGACCGCCGCCGCGGTTGGCGGAGCCGTCATAGACCAACTGACAGGAAAGCATCTGTTCGGCGCGGTCACGGTCTCCTACGATCCCGAGGCCCGTCTATGGCTGGTGACCAAGAACTATTTTCCCCACGCGGGAGGCTTCGTGGTCATCGAGCAGGACAGCGGTAAGATCATCAAAGCGTTACTGCACAAATAATGCTCCATACCCGCAGATCCAATGGTCTGCGGGTAGCTTTTTGTTTTGAGCCGCATATGCTGGGAATGATGACGCAGGTTGGCAAATTGCAGTTTATCGGGGTGAGGCCACCCACGTTCCCTC
>JAFQOC010000302.1 GCA_017420845.1 Clostridia bacterium | reverse complement strand
GACTCCCCAAAAACCTTTAACAAAATAATCATTATGCTATAAAGGTTTTTGGAGTTCTTAGAACCTTTTTTGCATGCACTGCTTGCAGTGCGAGGTTCATAAGCCGCCGGAGGCCGCTCTCCCGCTCCCCTGCAAACCCAAATTTGATAACAAAGCAAAAAACACGCAGACCATGGCGGGTGCCCGTCGGTCTGCGTGTTTTTTATGGGTGGATTTAAGCTGAAGCCAGGCAGGGGGTGGTATTGCCGATGAGCAATTCCTCAAGGCCTATATCCAGAAGCTCCGCCAGATCATCGAGGAATACGAGATCGGGGCAGGCGAGACCGCGCTCCCATTTGGAGACGGCCTGGGGAGAAACTCCCATGTGGACAGCGACTTGACCCTGTGTCAGCCCCAGCACCCGCCGCCTGGCGGCGATACGGGAGCCCAACTGTTCGGGATGAATCATGTAAGCACGTTACTCCTTTTTGCATAGAAAATGCGGGTTCAGGAGAGGCAGGACACTCTGAAAGCCCTGTCTCACAGCCGATCTTCCCTGCCCCGCTCCCCACGGTTTCCCGCGAGGAGGGGTCAGAGTCGGATGTGCTATGATGATCCTTGTACGAATTGATTGCTTAACGTATGCGTCTGAGCGAATGAGTCCGCAAGGACATCAGCCGCGCCAACCCGTGAGGCGCGGGTCACAGCATCCGAAATTTACCGAGTTAGTCATATATAACTCCGCCTCCTTTCCTTCCGACCGTTCCCTCCAACTGTGCACCGTCTTCGGTTCGGGTCTCAAATTTCACGTTTCCGTGATGGTGTCATTATAGCACAGGTTGAAAGATTTGTCAATCAACCTGTGGTTTATTTTGGGGGGAAATGCGGGGGTAGTTGACAAATGGGGGATGCAATGGTATAATGGGTATAGTATAGGATAAAAAAACGAAAATTCCACCGTCAACAGTAACGTTTCTCCCTCGAATCGCGACTGTATATATGACAGTATAATATAAAAGGAAAGGAGAGAGCCATGTCAGATTTTTGGGAGTACCTGGTCAACCTGTATCATACGCGTCTGATCCCTACGGTCAAGCGGATGCTGGATCGCAGGCGTCTTCCCTATACCCTTCTGACCGTAGGCGTTCTGTTTGTCTGTGTCACGGCGCTGGCCCTGCTGCTCTGCTCCGCCGCGGAGGAAATGGGCGCGTTAACCGCGCTGGAAGAGGAGTACAGCCATCACATCCTGCAGGCCCAGGGAGGGGGTAAGCCCTCCACCATTCCCGAATTTTCTCAACTGCTCGCCCGTGTCCGCGGGGAGCGTTTGGCCGCTTCTCTGCTTTTGGGAGTATTGTGGCTTCTGCTGGCCACCGTGGCGCTGGGGAGGATCATGTCCTCGGTCATGGCCGCCGAGGCCTACGTCTACGGGCTGTACATGATCTACGGTGCCGACCGCAAGCAGCTCTCGCGGCAGATCACCCTGGAGTTTTTGCTGGCGGGAGTGCCCGCGCTGGCGCTGGGACTTCCTTGGGGTCCCGGCCTCCATCGCCTCACGGGAGGTGGCGGGAATCTACCCGCGGCATTTCTTTTGCCCCTGATCCTTGCCTACCTCCTTCTGGTCCTTCTCTGCGCGGAGGTGCTGGCGAGACGGGTTCTGCGCAAGTCCTGCATGACCCTTCTCCGTGCCTCGGATACCGCCGACGTCACGGTATCCCCCCGCCGCTCCCATAGGGGCGGGCTGACCCGTAAGCGCTCCTCCCTCGCCTCGGCGGGGCTGGCTCTCTGGCGCATGCGGCGGCACTATGGAGCCCTGGTGCTGACGGTTTGTCTGGTCAGCGCTACGGTCTTTGGCATGTCGGATCCTGTGAAAAGCACCGTCGCGGGGAGGGATGCCGCCTTCACCCTGCAGTTCCCCAAGGGGGTGGACAGCGGAACCCTGTCCCTGACCTATCTCGATCCCCTGCTCACCAACCCCCACGTGAAGACCACCCACTACGCCGCTACCGACACTGCCGCAAGACTGGGGCTTCATATTCTCGCCGACCACAACGGTATCGGAGGTGAGGGGATCGCATTGGGGGATCGATATGCTACGAATGAATTCCGCATTGCCTGCGGGGATGGGGATACCTTCCATGAGCTGGGAGGAAATATCATTCTTCCCGATGATCTTCAGAACGTGATCCCCCCATCCGACAAGGATTTCGGCTACAGACTGGAGGCTGTCCCCACGGGGTATGCCGTCTATGTCTATCCCGAGGGCACCACTCCGCCCCTGAATCTGAAGGCAGGAGATACGGTGCGGCTCTGCGTCTCCACAGATGGAAATGATCTATCCAAGGACTCCATAGGCGTCCGCATCAGTCAGGTGATCGCTGTCCCCAGCCTCCGCGGCGACAGGGGAGGCCCCGTGATCTGTCCCCGTATCACCGAGGATTACCTGTACCTGAGTCCCATGGATTATGAGAAATTCTGCGGGAAGACCCACACCCTGGGCTTTGTGGCCGAGGAATCCTTCACGTCCGATTTCTTCCCCGATGGGGAGACGGATTCCTGCGTTCTGGTTATGCCTCAGGGAAAGACGCCCTTCTCACAGGAGCCCTCCCACGTTACCGTGATCATTCCCGAAGAGCCCATCAAGGAGCTGTTCCACGACGGCGTGAACAAGGAATCCCTGTCCGATAGTGTCTACTACATCAATCATACCTCCAAGGGCATGGGTGTGTATCTGGGGGACAGGACAGCCTATCTGCAGGACTTCGACGCCGCCGACGCCCTGTACAAATGGCAGAAAATTTCTCTGCAGGATTATATTGGGGATACGCTTCCCCTCATGAAGGCCGTGGAGTACCGCGTGGAGCAGATCATTTACACCGAGGGTGGTTCTCCCTACCTCATTCTGCCCAACGGGGAGGATGTCCATTTCTTCTCCATGGATAACGATCTTTGCGCCTTCCACCTGAAATCGGTCAACCGGGATTCTTCCCTCATGATGACGGTCACCGACGAGGCCTACCTGCTGGAGACCGACACCCTTCTGAGCCCCTCCTTTGTGGGCCGTCCCTGCTACGTGGGAACAGCTCTTCTGCCGGATTTCGCCGCCGTCATGAAGGCGGAGGGCCTGCAGCTGCAGATGCCCGTCGAAGCCTTCCGCCACACCAAAACTCTCATTGGAAACCGCTTCGCTTTGGGCAATCGTGCCTATCTGCTGACCGATAATTACCCCTATGAGCTGGATCCCATCCCCCAGCCCCGTCTCCAGGCAGATTACTATCCCCGTGTAATCACGGGTGTCGGCAGCTTCTGCCACGTGGGCATGACCGATACCGACAGCTTTCTGGAGGCGAGTGACGCGGGTATGTACGGTATCTTCGGCGCCTCCGCTATCGGGCGTCTCCGTGGCAACAGCATAACCGTTCCCGGGCAGTACGCCTATAACGGGTGGGTGGTATCTCCCGCCAATGAACGTACCGATCTGCCCACCCCCAAGGCAGGGCACGCCATTCTGACGGTACCCGATCCTGCGGCCTGTCCCATCCGGAGCGGAGACGTTCTGTCCCTTTCTCTGGGACAGGATATCTCGGTGCTCTCGGGAGACGAGGATTTTTTGAGCCAGCAGATGCAGGGCAAGGATCTTCTTCCCTATCTGCTGGAAAAGCTACAATACGATTATCTGGAGCTGACCGTGGACGACGTGATCTACGGCGAAAGCCCCACGCTGGTGCTGACCGAGGGAGATCTGACCACAGCGCTGGGCACCCAGGGCATCTACCGTGAGCTGACAGTTACCCTGCCGGAGATCCCCTCAGCCCGCGCGTACGCCGAGGTGTACGGCCTTCTGTCCCGTCTGGCCAAG
>JAFQOC010000033.1 GCA_017420845.1 Clostridia bacterium | reverse complement strand
GTGGACAGCTTGCATATTATAGCACTTTTGATTTTATTTGTCAAGCGTTTTTTTACAAGTTTTTTCACTTTGGAGTCGTCGGCAGTTTGTCATAAAAATGTCGTCGCTGTTTTGTGCAAATTGACAACAATTGCGTTCCTACACCGAAAAATAAGCCCTCCTCCCGAAGGAGAAGGGCTCCCATATCGTCACCTCACTATTTCAGCTTTACAGGCCAGATACTTCTCGTCCTCCCCGAAGAAGGCATCGAAGGAAGCAAGCATCCCGCCGGCGTCAAAGCCCGACATATACTCTTCCATGTGCTCATCGCCGACCAAATGGCCGAAATAGGCAGGATTGCGGAAGCTGACCGAGAAATTCTCGCTCGTCTCCACGGCTCTCATATAGGAAACACAAGCCGCCAGATCACACAAGGCACCCAGACAGCCCGCCTTGTCCTCCATCTTGCGATAGCTGTGAGCCAGCGAATGATTGGCAAAAAACTTGTGACAGGCGTAAAAATTTTCGCAACCGTCATCAAACACCGACAGCAGTTTCTTATGCGCTTCCCCGAACAGAGCCGCCTCCCGATACTTCCCCATTTCACTCAACCGGGCAGTCAGTACCTGCAGATTCAGATCCATAGCCAGCCAGCAGTCAAAAAGGTTTTCCTCAATATACCGCATCATTTCGGCATCGTTATGCTCATAGCCGAGGGTGCGCGCCATGGCGGTCACGCGGTAAAAATAGCTCTCGCCGCTGATCCGCTCAATGGCCTCCTTGGCCTTGCCGAACTCGCCGATCTCCCCGTAAATGCGGGTCAGCATATTCAGCGCGTCATCCACCTTACGCACGTCTCCACAGGTGTCTACCACCTCACGGCAGAGCTTGACGGCTTTTGCTACAGCCTCCTTACGCTCAGCATCATCCTCGGACATGCGATTGACCATAGACAGAGAAAAGGCAAGAGCCGTCTTCAGATCGGGGCTATTCGGGAACCGCTCCAAGCCCTCGGTGAGAAAGGCAATCTCCTCATAGGTGCCGCCGCTGACGTCCGCGGCTTTAATGATATCCTTGACCTCCTCCTCATAGCTGTTCTGATGATAACCGAACAGGCGGTCGATGGACACGCCGAAATAGTCGGCCAGGATGGGAAACAGGCTGACATCGGGGGCGCACTGCTCGTTCTCCCACTTGGACACAGCCTGCTCCGAGACGCCCAGCTTTTCAGCCAACTGGGCTTGGGTCAGCTTTTTCGCTTTGCGAAGCGTGTAAATATTTGTTCCGATACTCATTGTATCTTCTCCTTTGTTATGATGATGATTTGTTTGTTTTGTGATCACGCATACATTATAGCATAGGAAGGTGGGCAAAGCAACATATCAAACAGAGTTTTTTCAGACGAAAAAGTCAACCGTAGGTTGGGCAGAAAAAAAGCCCTCCTCCCGAAGGAGAAGGGCTCATATCATTGCCACCACACCGCACACCAAAAACAGGAGCGCAAAGAAGCCCGTAAACACCGCAAACAGGGGTTCTGTCGGGAAAGTCATCCTTTCTATATACGCCCGCTTGGGGTTCTTTTTCTGGTAAATGACGGTAACAGTTTTGGGTATGTTCTCGTTTTTTCCGTGTACACCGTCCTCAACGAAGTACAGTTTTCCGTCCACGGTATAGGTATAGACGTAATCCACCCAATCCTGTACTTTCCTTTTATTGTAGTGCCCGGTCCACTTTTCCTTGGAATACTGCCGATTCCGCAGGTATCCGTGGCATTTCGCGCTATGGGGTGGGCGGTACTGCGACCAGACCCAAAGCAGATACAGGGTCAAGGCACCAAGCCCCGCGCCGATAGCTATGCCTACAATGCCTACCCATTGTTCAGGACTCATGGCAGCTCGTTTCCTTTCGTTGCATCATTTTTTGAAAGTTCTTGATAGGGGTGTGGGGAAAACTTCTTTTAAGAAGTTTTCCCCACATAATATGGCTCAAATCAGACCTGAGGAATCTCGATCTCGATCTCGCGGCCAAGCTCTGCGGACTTGGCGATACCGTCCAGGATGGCCTGGTTGTAGATGATCTGGGAGGTAGGCACGGGAGCCTTGCCGCCGTTCTTGCAGGCGTCCAGGAAGGAGCGGATCTTGCGGTCGAAGAGGCTGGGGCCGCCGTCGTTGATGATCGGGACCTGGGTCTCGTAGTTGATGCCGCCGATGGTCTTGTAGATGGTCATGGGACCGCCCACGGTGCCGTTCCAGCAGTCGGTGGAAGGAATGCGAAGACCGCCCTGGGTACCCAGAATGATGGTGTCGCCGGGGGTGTTGATGTTCATGGCCCAGGCAATACGGAAGTCCAGGATGATACCGCCCTCCAGACGGATGAATGCGGCGGCGAAGTCATCAACGCCGAACTTCTCTGCGTACTCGGGGTTATTGGGGTAGGTGGTGGGGTTCTTACCGAAGAAGTCGGACTTGTAGCCGGTAACCGTCAGGGGCTTGGGATAGCCGATGGCGTTGAGGACCATGTCCAGGGAGTAGCAGCCGATGTCGGCCAGAGCGCCCAGGCCTGCGGTCTCGTCACGGATGAAGGTGACCTCCGGGAAGGGAGTGGGGATACCGCGACGGCGGCCGCCGCCGGTCTGGATGTAGTAGATCTGGCCCAGCTCGCCGGACTCCACGATCTTCTTGATCATCTGCATATTGGGATCCAGTCTGGGCTGGAAGCCGATGGACAGGATCTTACCGCTTTCCTTCTCGGCCTTCATGACCTCGATGGCCTCGTCCAGGGTGACGGTGAAGGGCTTCTCCAGCATGACGTGGACACCCTTCTGCAGCGCGTAGATGGCGGGGGCGGCGTGCTGACGGTTGTAGGTGCAGATGGAAACGGCGTCCAGCTGCAGGGACTCATCGTCCAGCATCTCCTTGTGGGAGGCGTAATCGGTCTTGACGCCCTCCACGCCGTGTCTCTTGAAGAATGCGGCGGCCTTACCGGGGATGAGGTCTGCGCCGGCCACGATCTCCACGTCGGGCATACGCTTGTAGGAATCCACGTGAGCGTCTGCGATCCAGCCGCAACCGATGATGCCTACACGGAGCTTTCTGTTGGTGTCAACAACAGTCTCGACCTTCTGACCTGCATAGTCAAGAAGCGCGTCCATTTTTTCTTCTGCCATGATAAAATTCTCCTTTATCAAAAGATTTTCATGATTTATCTGCACAGCACGGTGGCTGTCGCATATATGGGAAATTACTCGATCCCCTCCACCATGTACACGCCGCAATACTCGTAGGGCACGATGGCAGAGAAGCCGTTCACGGTATCGGCGCGGCCGATGGCTACGACCTGACCCGTCAGCAGATCCGTTACCTTATAATTATCGTAAGTCTTGTCCAGCTTGTCGAAGGGGATGGTCACCTTGCAGAGGCCAAGGTTCTCGGGCTCGTTGTTGCCCAGAACAATGACCATCTTACCGCCTGCAAAGCGGCAGTAATTCTGCAGTACCGACAGTCCCTCGGCCTTGATTTCCTCAATGTTGGCGTCTCTGTGGTTCAGAGGCCACTGCGCGAAGATCTCGGGGTAGGCGCGGCGGATGGCGATCATCTGCTTGACGTCCTCGAAGAAGAGGGTCTGGTCATCCTTTGTGCCCACGGCTCCGTAATCCACCGAAACATCGTAGAGCACGGCCTTGTTTTTCATGGTTACGCCGAACTCGTCGCCCATGTACCACAGGGGAATGTAGGGGGCGTAGATGGCGGCGTAGCCGATCTTGAGGCGGTTGCCGTTGACGTTGCGGGCTTGGTAGTCGTGGTTGGTGATGCAGTTGGTGTAGTAGCGGAAGGTACCCATCTGGCGGCGGTTATTGACAAAGGTGGGACCTCCCAGGCCGCGGCCGGTTTGGGTGGCGTCCACGATATCCAGATAGCCGTCCACGAAGAAATTGACGGGGTTCTGGTAGAGCTGACCGCGGGTCATGTCGGAGTACTTCAGCACGCCGTCCTGCTCGCAGTCGAAGGCGGCCTGGCGGTGGCCTCCCTCCTCGGACATGATGAGGGGGTAAATGCCCTTGTCGTTGAGCCGCTTACGGATCTC
>JAFQOC010000301.1 GCA_017420845.1 Clostridia bacterium | reverse complement strand
CCATCACAAAGCGCAAAGGGGGGCGGTGTCGGAGGGGGGAACGCCCTCTGACGCGCACCGGTAGGTGCAAGAAAATTACTGTGAGCCGATGAATTTCCGGCAAATTCATCGGCCGTATGTTATTCGTTATAGCCAATTTTCTTGCGGCTTCCGCCGCGCGTCGGGGCGCTCGCGGCCGCCCCCGACACCCCCTGCGTAACTGCGACCCAACGCACCGATCAACTGCAATTTGAAAACTAATATATGCTCAAATGGAGAATGTGTTTGAGAGACCCGTCACACACCGTACTTCTCTCGCCATGCGGTAATGGTATCCAACAGCTCCTTCTTTTCATTTCGGTCCCCCTTGGGAAAGTAGTTGTACCGCACCATCAGAAGGTGGATGGAGGTACGCTCCAGATGCTCTCTCTGAGCTTCGGTCAGGGTCTCCACCGCAAATGCCTTGTCGAACAGAGCTTGGCACTGATCGAGCAGCTCTTGGGACACGGCGGTGCTTCCCCTCTGTTCCACCGTCTGGTAGAAGGTGTACATGGGGGTGTACATATCGGTGCAGGAAATCCGCCCGCCGTCGCAGAGAAGCTTCAGGTACTCTTTCATGCAGACCGAAGCCTCGCCGTAGTAGTCGGCCAAGAACTCCTCCATGAGGGTGTAGAATTCCTCCTCGGTCATGGCAGGATTCCAGACCAGCTTACTCCGCAAGTAGGCGCGGAGGGAGTCGAACTCACCGCCTCTTGCGGTAATGCCCTCGGAGAGAATGCCGTTCACACCGCACTTCAAGTAGAAGTGGAAATTCTCCCACATCACGAAGATGTTGGGGTCGGGGAGGTAGTTGTCACCGCAGTTGTAGGCGTACTCGTAGACGTAAAGGTTCTCCGCCCTGCAGATCTTGGCCCATTCCCGCAGCTCGGCCGCCACAGGGGTATTCTTGGGGCAGTCGGGATCGTCAAAGGCGTGGTTGTAGCAGGCCTTGTCAAAACAGAAGTTGATGATGACGTTGTCCGAGACGGTGTAGCCGTTCCCCGGGACGCCGTGGGTGTACTGGTAGGCGTAGGTGATGAGCTTCACCCCTCGGTCGGGGTAGAGGGCGGCGCACTCGTCGGCCAGACGGTTAAGGAAGAGGAACCAGGTGGCGTTGTCGGTGCCGTATTCCTTATGGATGGCGGTGCAATTCTCACACTTACAGGGCTGACCGCCGTCGGTCTGTCCTACCTGAATGACGTTCTGGTCGGGGTTGTTGTTCAGCTTCTTGATTACGTTCTTCAGCACCTTCTGATACACCGCCTCGTCGGTGAGGCAGGGTACCTGACCCTCCGATTTGGCCAGATCCTGAATGGTGTGGTTGGAGTTGGCGCGGATGGGGTAGGTATCCCCCACCTTGGCTTTCTTGAGTCCGTCGGAGTTGTTGCGAAGAAACAGCACCTGCTCCAGCGGGTCGGCGTACAGACCGTCCACCCAGGTCCGTCTGGCGTGGAATTCAGGACTAAACACCTCCTTGAAGCCTTCCTCAAGGTTGACGATACCCACAGGACGGTGATAGACATAGTCGCGGGCGTAGAGACGGACACCGAAATAGTTCTCCAAAAGAGCCACCATGCCGTAGACCACGCCGCGGCCCGTGGTGGCGCTGATATAGAGATCACCGCCGTCCACCACCATGGCGTAGCCGTCGTCGCGGATCTCGGAGATCGCCTCGGAGAGGACGGCGCTTTGACGGTTGGTGTTGCCGATCACCATCTCATGCCCGACGGCTTGATCGTCGCTATCCATCAGAATGGGCAGAGCAACTCCCGTAGCCTGCTTGATCTGCTCCACGAAGAACTCCAGCGCGGTGACCTGTCCCTCCGGCATATCCGCCGAGCGGATCACGGTAAATGCGGAGAGCGCGGTGCCGCCGATCCTCACCCCCTCTTGGGGCGCGGGAGGAGCGGTGTCGGGCTCGGTCTCAGCGGGAGACCCGGCCTCGGGGAGAGAAGGGGACTCGGTATCCTGTGCGGGGGAGGACTGGGCAGGGGTGTCGGTATGTGTCGGGGATTCGATGACCGCCCCACCGCCGTCACAGGCGAACAGGGAGGAGAGGCAGGTCAGGGCAAGCAGAAGGAGGCACAGAGGCTTGGTGAGTGGCTTCATAGGCGATCCTTTCTTGTTGTGTGGGGGTGGAAAGAGGTTTCAAATTTGGGTTTATAGGTGAGAGAAAAAATGAAACCGTAGGGACCGGCGTCCGCGACGGTCCGCAAATATACATGAACCGACAAAGATT
>JAFQOC010000300.1 GCA_017420845.1 Clostridia bacterium | reverse complement strand
TTAACGTTAAATTTAGCTTGCATTCCTATTCACTCTCCTAGTAGTTTGCTTTACTGAATTTTTTCGAGATTAAACGCGAAATCATATTTAATGTGAAGACAATAACAAGAATAACGATTCCGATAGCTGCCGCCATTTCAACGTTTCCTGATTCTTTAACTTCAACGTAAGCACGAACAGTTAATGATGTCCCTGTTTCAAATAATGATAGTGCTCCACTTGTTGGGTTTACTGGTAATTTAGCAAATGTTCCAATTGTAAATAATAATGCCGCTGACTCTCCAATCGTACGCCCAATTGATAAAATAACACCAACTAAAATCCCTGGTATAGCACTTGGTAAGATAACTTTAGATAACGTTTGAATTTTATTAGCTCCTAATCCGTATGATGCTTCACGATAACTCATTGGAACTGCTTTTAAGGCTTCTTCTGTTGTACGCATCATTGTTGGAAGTAACAAGATCATCAGTGTTAATCCCCCTGATAAAATCGACATTCCAAGATTTAACGTATTTGAAAAAACTAACATACCAAATAAACCGTAAACAACAGATGGAATTCCAGATAAAACTTCTGTTGCAAAACGAATTAAATTAACTAATTTTCCTGGTTTAGCATACTCAACCAAGTAGATAGCAGCTAAAATTCCAATCGGTGCTGAGAAAACTAAAGCAACTAAGATTAATAATAATGTTGAAACAATCATTGGGAAGATTCCTCCACCCGGTGACATAACTTTCATCATTAATGTATCACTTGCATTTAATGCTTCAATGATATCTTCTCCATTTGTATCTGCTTTAATTTTTAAGTTAGCACCTTCCCCATTAATTTGCTCTAGTTGATACCCAACTTTTACTGGGAAAGATTCATCTGCATTATTTTTTGCTTCTTTTACTGGAGTATAGACACAATACTCGTCGTTATAGATCTCCTTGAACCGATCGGACGTGATTTTCTCGGTCTTACCTTCCTTTGTCAGGTAGTAATTTGTCTGGTAGTAATTGCTGTACTGGGCTAGAAGAATCGAATAGATAAGATTGTAATCTCCGTCCGCCGTAAGCTCATAGAGGCTGTATTCCAGCATATATTCGTCTTCACGGTCTACGTGAATGAAGCCCTCGCTGTCCAGCCAGCCTTTCTCATGGGTCAGCGCGTCCAGCATAACGGGCTTACCGTTCTTTATGGTAAAGATGGCCTTGATGATGTAATCCTCATTCATGAGCACCAGCTCGTCCACACCGTCGCCGTTGAGGTCGATCTCATCGTAACCCTCGTTGAAGCCACCCCGATAGGAGGTGTACAAAAGCTGGGAATAATACTCAAAGGAACGGTCGTCGGGATACGTAAAGAGGTTGTCATATTCTCCCTGAAGCCATTTGTTGGGTTCAAATTTTTCCAGGCAAGTGGAGATAGCCTTGTAGGTCTCACGGATGGCCTCGTAGCTCGAGAAATCCGCCACAGGGAGATTCTCGGTGGGCACCTTTTCTCCCAAGGGGTAATGGATGTAGGGAGAGAACAGCTTGACGGTGCGTCCATATTCCGTGTCGAGCGTCTGTCTGCGCTCCCGATACAGCTCATTGAAGGCCTCCTTATCAATGACAGTCCGATTGCCGTCCACCATTTGATAGAGCTCCAAGGTCTCCTTCTTTTCCTGATCGTAGACCTCGCCGTAGACGGCATCGTAGACCATTCTGTCCCCTTCCACGTGACAGGTATAGAGGGTAGCATCCCTGATACTGCCATCGACGGTGGAACGCTCCATAAAGAAGCGGTTTTTGGTGGCGAACAGGAATACGGCCCCTTCGCCGTAATTGGCTTCCAACAGGACAGGCTTACGGTTTACAAGTGTGAAAACAGCTCGGATGGACGTGTATCTGTTCAGCAGGATCAGCTCGGGGGTACCGTTGCCGTCCATGTCCTTGAAGCCGTAGCCAAGGTCTGCCAGAGTCTCGGCCTTCTGATCGGCCACAATGCCGTAAAGAGCCTCCGCAATGGTGGCTTCCTCCTCCTTCATGCCATCGGTTTTGGGAGGAGTCAGCTCATCACCATTTTGCCTGGCGGTCAGGAGGCTGGTGTACTCGGCAATAATACCGTCGTAGGCGGTTTTCTGTTCCTCATAGGACAGATCGGGGGTGCCGCATGAGGTGTAGGCAAGAAGGGCGACGG
>JAFQOC010000299.1 GCA_017420845.1 Clostridia bacterium | reverse complement strand
TTACCAATTTCTATAATCCCGACATTGACGATGGGGACGGGTACACCGCCCTCTGCTACGGCGCTGTGGATCTGCAAAACGGAAGCGTGACCATAATGGAGCTGCCCGAAGAAGGGGAATAAACAACCGAACAGCTACCCTCGGGGTGGCTGTTCTTTTTTTGCCCGCGCAAATCGTGCCGATGGGGTATTTTATCACCCCGAGGATTATGCTACAATAAAGCCAAACCTAAAAAGGCGGAGAATTTTTGCGACCTTCCTAAAAAGTTCCACACTTTCTTCGTCATAATAAGTAGAGGGGTCTTTACACTACGCAAGGGAAGGAGCATCGCCATGGCCGAGCACATCATCACCGACGATGACATTATAGCCCTACTGTTCGCCCGCCGCGAGGACGGTCTGGAACAGGTAGCCAAGCGGTACGGAAGGGATTGTCACCGCATTGCCCGCAACGTTTTGGGGAGTGAGCAGGACGCGGAGGAATGTGTCAACGATATGTACATGAAGGTTTGGGATTCTATTCCACCCGCCCGTCCAAAATCCCTGCGCTCCTTCGTCTTGACCTTGACACGAAACTTAGCCATTGATAAGCTCCGCGTCAACCGTGCGGGGCGGCGCATACCCGCTGATATTTGCATCCCTCTCTCCGAGCTGGAGGAGCATCTGGAGGGCATCGCCGTCAGCGACGAACGCATGACCGAGGATCTGCGCCGCATCATCAACGAGTTTTTGGATTCGCTGTCCAAAAAGGACGCCGCCCTGTTCGTTCGTCGTTACTGGTATCTGGATTCGGTGCGCCGTTTGTCCGAGATCAGCGGTTACAGCGAAAACAACGTCTACCAACGCCTGTTCGTCATGCGGCAAAAGCTTCGTGACAGACTGATTAAGGAGGGTTACGAATATGAAGTATAAAAAATCCGTAAAGCTGACAAGCCTGATAAACGATGAATACATCCTTTTGGGTGCTGAGGCCGAGAGGGTGTTCCGCCGTCGTGAGCGTGGCGTGTGGATCAAGCGCGCCTTGGTCATCGCCGCCTGCCTGTCTCTGCTGACCGTTGGCGTGGCGGCGATCCTGCTTCCGGCCTTGCGGAGGGATGAACCTCCCGCGACCGAAACCGAGACTGCGGAGGAAGAAGATCCGTCTGTGTTCTACCTCTCGGAAAAGAGCTACGTGACGGTGCAGTACCTGGTTGCGGGAAAGGAAACGGAAGGACACGGCACCGAGACCGCAATCCCCGACAGCGATACCGTGCAGACCGAGGAGGTGAACGCCCGGATCGGGCAACGCCTGATTATGATTCACTTCATCTGCGCCGAGGGGGAGACGATTACCGTAACCCCCACCGACCACTCCCGCTTGTTACCCGCCTACCGAACCCTCTCCTCGGACGGGTACGTGCGGTGGAAGGTATGGAACGAGGCGCATCAGGCGTATGACCACGCCGAGGCCTATTGCTCGGATTGGGGAGGCAAGCCCTTGGAGGATATCGGGCAGAACGTGACTCTCACCGAAGACACGACCCTATTGTGGCAATATGAAATACAGGAAACAAGCAAAGGCTCCGTCCTCCCCTGCATCGAGGATAATTTCGTAGATTTCAAAGTAACGGATGCCCAAGGCAACATCACGGGCGGAGGAAGTATCTATATTGGCGGCTTGGATATCGCCGCTATGACCGAAGATCATACCTATTATCGTAATGATTGGGTGGTTTACAATTCAATCTACCGTCCGCTTGTGCTGGGTTCTTATCAGTATGGTTCTGATAATGGCAGTCCTGTCACCGAGGCATTCCATGATGAAACGCTGGAGAGTCTCCATGCCCAGGCCCGAGAAAAACGGGACGAGACATTTGAGGATCTGTCCCCCGACAGCCCCCTGTTCTCCATGCGGGAGTTCGACCCCGACCACCACGATACCTTCAGCAAGCATGATGAAAACGGCTATTCATGGAATATGAGTAACTGGATCCATCACAGTCAAACCATGCCTTATGATCTGATTCTATTGGAATCCTCTAACTCGGAGCGTCGCTTCCTTCTCTACGATTTCGGCTATAACGAGATTGCTGAAACCATCATTGAGATAGACAACGGCTACGGCCGAATGGTCAAAGGGGTATATATTATGGTAGACGGCACTCGCATCTATGTGGACGAATCCACCCCCGAGGGCTTTGTGATCGTACCGCCCACGTAGAGTGAGACCCAATAAATAGCAAAGGAGAAGAATCATGTTAAAACGTAAACTTATCCCCATCGCTATCACCCTTGCCGCACTGCTGGCTGTTATTCTGTTTGCCGCCAGTCTGGCCTCCCGCCGCTCCCACGTCACCGGTGGCGAGACCTACACCGAGGATACCGAGGCCCCAAGCGAAGCCCTTGCCCCCGAAGGGCAATATCCTCTCTCGGAGGTAGATTGGATCGCCCTGTTTGAGAAATACGGAAATCTACGAAGCGAATCGGGCGCTACCAATAGCAACACGCCGTTCTTTTACTACTGGGAAAGTCAGTACAGCGACACCCCCGTCTTCAGCAAGACCGCACAGACGCTGGATATACTCTGTAAGGAAGCCTTCTGCACCCACGAGACCTGCATATTCAGCGACGCCGACGAGTGGTTTCTACGTGGAGTCGCATATTTGAACGGCCGCATCTATTTCCTTCAAGATCAGATTACCGACCTGCAAGCCCGCCGCCTGTGCTCCACAGACCTCCACCTGAACGACCCGAAGATCGAGTGGGAGCAGTCCAAGGGGCTGGAATCCATGCAGGCGGACGGGGATCGGCTGTATTTCGAGGAAACGGTCTATGATGAAAACGGAACGCCGATCTACAATACGGTATCCTGGTATGACCCCGCGAGTCGGGAATCCGGTTTTGTTTCCGAAACACTTCACGTCAAGCATTATATCGTCAGAAACGACCGGGTGTATGTGTTGCAAGGCCGCAACAAGGTCGTATGCTGCCGGGTGGATGATCCCACGATCAGTACCCTGCTCGAGCTGGAATTGAAGGATACCCAACAGATCATTTTGGAATATGTGGATGACCAATATCTGGTGTATACGGTCATGTCCGGCTACCAAATCGGTGAGCCCCAAAGATGTCAGCTGGACACGGGAGAGGTATCCTCCTACTATGATATGCTTCCGCAGGGGTACACCTATCTGCTCGGCGAAAATTTCGTGGATCAGGCCTTTCTGTGCATCGACCACAGCGGAGAAGCGTATGCGGAGGATCCCTACTACGATTTTTACACGGATATGTACACAACAGAAATCACGTTGAATAAGTCTTTGAGGGCGGGGCGTATCTATACGCTTACGAACGAAGGCAAGCTCCGTGAGCTTGTACAGCTGACAACCGACGGGATCCCCGACTTGATCTGGAACATTTTGGACTACGACGGCCGCTACCTGTACGTAACCTATCAGACCTACAAGGATTACAGAAACGAGTACAATCCCGAGGGTGATCTCCGTAATTCGGATTGGCATTTGGCGGTCATTGATACCCAGACAGGGCAGGTCGTAAAGCCCTGTGAAACCGAAACGACTCAAGAATAAGGTGCCATCATGCTGAAATACGAACTGAAAAAGCTCATCGGTAACAAATTCCTCTGTATCACCTTCGCATTCCTGTTCCTGCTCAACGCTCTCCTGTCCTTCTACGAGGCCCGCGATACCGCTCTGAACCGTGACTACTTCTGCCCCGAGGACGAGTGGCACGGCGAGCTTCTGTCCATGTACGAGCGGTATGAAGCCGATCCCGAGGCATTCATG
>JAFQOC010000298.1 GCA_017420845.1 Clostridia bacterium | reverse complement strand
GAGCCGTCCTGCAGGCGGTTGGGTGGATGCGGGGTCAGGGCAAAGAATCAGTCTCCGGCGGCGGTGTCGGTCTCGGCGGCATCTCCTGCCGAGATCTGCCCGTCGTCGTAGGTCATGACCTTATGGAAGACTGAGCCTCCCAGGAGCATGGTCAGCGTGGTGCCGTCGGGTCTCGCGTAGTAGTAGCCGTACTTGTCGGTGGAGCCCAGGGTCAGGGTAAAGGTGACCTCCCGCTCCTCTCCCTCCACGGTCTTTTTGTAGATCACCGTCATGCGAAGGGTGTCCCCGTCCAGGCCGTACTCCGAAAAATCCTCGGCCTTGACGCTGTAGCAGGTGAGGTAGTCCATGTCCCCCGTCAGAAGCTCCAGACTGCCGCCCAGATCCGAGGCGATGGCCACGGGGGCTGCCCCGTCAACCGAGCGGTACCAGACCGCGGGGGAGGCGGTGTCCTGGGGGGTGCTTCGGGTGACGGTGACGGTACGGGTGCCGTCGGCCAAGGTCAGGCTGACCAGAGCCTCGGCGGCGAAGGAAGGCAGATCGTCGAAGGAGACCAGAGAGGTGACCCCACGTTCAAACTCAGGGTAGAATTCACCCTCCAGCAGATAGACGGTGTGGGGGTTGCCCTGCTTGTAAGCGCAATACGTTCCATTATATGTATTGTACGCACCGACACAGAACCCTTGGGTGCCGCCTACGGCATCGGTAAAGGTGATGGTCTTGCGGGGCTCCTTCAAGCCGAATTCCTCCAGCTGCGCCTCGCTGACGTCGGTGATGGTCTTGACAGACGTAATCGACGCCAGGGTGGAGGAGTAACCGTAGAAGGCGGAACCGCTCAAGGGCACGGCGGGATCGTCCGCCCAGGACCAGGTCTCCCCGTCTGCCGAGCGAGTGTACGCCCAGAGCTCCGCCGCCCCGTCGCCGTCGGCGTCGTAGGTGAAGGAAAGGGCGGTAAGACCGTCCTCTGTTACCGTCAGCAGGGGGCGGGAGGTCTCCCCGTTATCCTGCCCGTCGGTAGTCTCGGTCTCCTCCTCGGGGAAGACCAGCCCCACCACGGCGTAGCCCACGCAGAGCAAAATCAGAATACCGGCCAGAATGAGGATATTGCGTAGCTTCTTATCCATAGGGGTGATTACCGTCTCTTTCTCTTGACCCAGATCACGATGCCCACCGTCAGCAGGGCGGCAGGGATCAGAATGACGGTCACGCCCGCCAGAATCCAGCCCGCGCCCGCCTCCACGGCCAGGCTCTCGACCTGCAGGGAAACGGGGGTCAGATCATCGTAGGGAGATACGAAGCTCTCGTTCATGAGGCTCATGGCGGCGGCGTAGAAGTAGTAGTTTCCGCCCTTGCTGCCCTCGGCGGCGGTGTCTGTGAAGGCGTTGGCCGAGGCGAACCACGTCAGCTCGGCGGTCTTGGCGGTGCCGTCGGCGGCGGCTACGCTCTTGGTAGCGGCCACGGCCACCTGAAGCTTGCCCGCCTCGGTGAGGGTGGTCACCTTATCCAGGGACACAAGCGTCGCCTTATCCGAGGTGGTGAACAGGGGGGTCACACCCACACCCTCGGGGAGCTTCTCGGCCACGCCGATGGCATGGCAGTTGGGAAGCTGAGGCTTGAATCCGCCTGAGGTGACGTAGGCAGTAGCGGTATGCTGGGTGGAGACGGTGGGTACCAGGGTGTACTGGCTACCCGAAATGAAGCTGGTGTCACCCTCCTGTACCAGACCCTTCCGCGCGGACAGGCCAAAGGTGGCCACCACGCTGTTGAGGTTGGGGCAGGACTCGGCCACCTCGGGGGAGGTGTTGAGCATGAGGGAGCCGCCCTGATTCAGGTAAGTGGTGATGAGGGAGGCCTCATGGGGGGTGAGATCCCGCTTGGGGGAGTAGAGCATGAGACAGCCCGCGTCGGCGGGGATGCCTCCCGAGGTGGACAGGTCAAGGGACTGAATATCCAGACCCATGGTGTCCAGAAGCTCGATCATGGTCTCCGAGGGAGCGGCATCACCCAAGCCCGTCAGAATATAGCCGTGGGGGATGTACTCCCGGGTCACGTAGTCCAGAGCGGAGGTGAGCTTGGCCTCGGCGCAGAAGGAGTGGATCGAGGTGTACCGGGAAATATCGTCCGCGGTCATGTTCACGCCCTGGGCAGAGAGCATGTAGGCCACCATGGCGCCGTACTGGGAAACGGCAGACTGGAGGGCGGCGGCGGACATGGGCATCGTCAGATCCGCGGGGAGATACTGGGGGAAGGCCTGGTAGGCCGCGAGGAAAGCGGTGTTGGTGTAGTAGTACAGGTCGGCGAAATCCAGCACCGTAAAGCGGCGGGCGGATTCCACGATGATGCTGTAATCCGAAATGGCGGTGTCCGAATACTTGGCGGTGAAGGTGGGCTCGGCCAGGGGATCCACCACCTTGACAGTAATGTGCTTCCCTGCCTCCTCGTAGCGGGACAGAAGCAGGCGGAACTGCTCGTCCACCACGCCGTCCTCGCAGATCCAGTAGACCGTGACGTCCTCGGTCATGCCCGAGACGAATTTGCCCGTCTCGTCGGAGATCTCGGTCATACCCAGACCCGAGGTGTCGAACTGGGTGATCTTGGCGGGCAGAGCCCCCGCCAGCAGGTTGGCGACGATGAGGAGTGCCAGAAGAATGACACCCATGATAAAGGAATAGGTACCGATCTTGACAGACCGCTTCATGCGGAACAGTGCGCTATTGCTCATAGTGGTATACCTCCGCATGGATTAGTCCCAGCGCTTCTTGTCCGCCGACTGAACCGTCAGGAAGACAAAGAGCACGGGGTAGGAAAGGAGCAGGATCAGAGATTGGACAGAGAAGGTGCCGAACTGGCAGAAGGTGGCGAAATGGGCGAAGGGAGACACGAACTCCAGGGTGGCGGGGAAAAGTCCCTTAAAGGGTTCCTGCGCCAGGATGTAGATCACCGACAGGGGCACCACCACGGCGGCGGCGGTAATGGCGGTGACGTTGAGGTTACGGGTAGCGAAGAAGGCCACCACAGCCAGAAGCAGAGCCAGCACCACGAATCCGACGAAGGATACGATGGCGGTGTCGGGGAGCTTGTAGGCCAAAACGGGGGCGAAGAGCAGCAGCGCGGAGACCACCACGCCCAGCACGGCGGCGATCACCAGATTATCGGTGAGGGAGGACATGAACTGGCAGACCGCAATGAGGGCGGCACCCAGGATCAGGAAGAGCAGGATGGACAGGTAGGCGCTCAGATGGTTGACCGTGCCGAATCCCCCCAGAATCAGAGGGTAGGCGCAGATCACCAGGCAGGGGACGGCGTAGACCGTCAGCATGGCGAAATACTTCCCCAGCACCACCGAGGAGGTCTTGAGGGGGAGGGACAGGTAGAACATATCGGTCCTGTTGCGCTTGTCCTCGGCCATGGAACGCATGCAAAGAATGGGGATCAGGATAAGGAGCGCATACTGGCTGTCGGAAAGAGCATACTCAAAATTGGGCATGCCGCCTCCCAGATTGTACGTGAACATCATAAAGCCCACGACCAGAAGGGTAACGGCCATGAACAGCCATCCGTAGACGTTATGCATATAGGCGCGGAGCTCCCGCTTGTAAACAGCGAACATCAGTCGTTATCCTCCTTTTTGTGCTTGCTTCCCTTGGCGGTCAGGGAGAGGAAGATCTCCTCCAGAGACTGCTCCTGCTGCTCCATGGAAATGACGGCGTACCGCTCCGCGGCCATGGCGAAGAAGATCTCGTCCCGCAGGTCGGTCTCGGAGGTGGTGGTGACCTGCAGGGTCACGGTGCCCTCCTCGGCGGATTCCCCTTCCTTAGTGACCGTCCTGACGCCCTCGACGGACTTCAGCACGCGGCGCGCGCCGTCCTCGTCGGCCTTGACGGTCATGCGGAGTGTGGTCTCGGGGTTCATGCGGGCCTCCAGCTCGGCCATGTCGTCGTCAGCCACCACGTGACCCTCGGAGAGGATGATGACGTGGTCACAGAGCTCGGCGATCTCAGACAGAATGTGGCTGGAGATGATAACCGTGATTTTCTCGCCCAGCCTGCGGATGAGAGCACGGATCTCGGTGATCTGCTGAGGATCCAGACCCACGGTGGGCTCGTCCAGAATGATGATGTCGGGCTTTCCCAGCATGGCCTGGGCGATGCCCACACGCTGGCGGAAGCCCTTGGACAGGTTACGGATGAGACGATCCTTCACCCCCAGCAGATCGGTGACGGTCATGGCCTCCTTGACCTGGCGGTCGATGAGCTCATCCGTAACCCCCTTGGCCTCGGCCACAAAGGTCAGGTATTCCAGAGGGGTCATATCGGTGAACAGGGGAGGCAGCTCGGGGAGATAGCCGATCTGCCGCTTGGCCTCGATGGGCTGGTCGCAGATGTCGTAGCCGTTGATGAGCACGGTGCCCTCGGTAGGGGAGAGACAGCCGGCGATGATGTTCATGGTAGTGGATTTGCCCGCGCCGTTGGGGCC
Source organism: Clostridia bacterium (assembly GCA_017420845.1). Lineage (GTDB taxonomy): Bacteria > Bacillota > Clostridia > Oscillospirales > CAG-272 > CAMEON01. The sequence continues at coordinate 6,318 of JAFQOC010000298.1, read as the reverse complement.
CAGAAGCCCGTAGATACGGCCGTTGCGGATCTTGAAGCTGACGTTCTCCACGGCAGTCTTCTGGCCGTAGACCTTGGTCAGATTTTGTACTTCGATCAAGTGCTTGTCCTCCGTTTGGATGGATTTTGAGCCTCCGCGCATAGCGACGGCCACAGTCACCTATATTATATAACAGAAACCCGGGAGTGTCAAGGGGATGCGCCTCTTTTCGACGCTCTACGAAAAAAGTTTACAGGCTATACCCGTTTGGAGTCTTCCTTGACCCATCATTTTTTGTAAACTTCTGTTAAATCCTTGTTCATGCATTGACAAAATCAATAATTTGTGATATAATCACAATGAACAGTTATATTTACTGAAAGGATTCGGGACAAATGCCAACAAAATCGGTCAAAATTACCGAAACATCCACATCCATCCGCGAAGCCCTCAGCACCGAGGGAGCTCCCGACACCCTCCGTGAGGTTTCCATGTCCCCCGAGGCCGAGGCCCTGCTTCCCTACCGCCGCGAGTTGGACGAGTTTCTCTTCCACGAGGGTACCGCCCGCCACGCCTACACCTACCTGGGTGCCCATGCCGAGGTCGACGGGCAAGGCGGCGAGCAGATCATCTTCCGCGTCTGGGCCCCCCACGCGAGAGGCGTGTCGGTAGTTGGCTCCTTTGCAGACTGGGAAGAGGGCATCCCCATGACCCGCGCCACCCAAAACGGTATCTTCATGCTGGTTCTCCCCGGAGACAGAGTTCCCGACGGCTCGGTCTACAAATACCGTATCACCGCCGCCGACGGGCAGATCTACCTCCGTGCCGACCCCTACGGCCGCGCCATGGAGTGCCCTCCCGAGACCGCCACCTGCTTTACCCGTGAAAAAACCTTCAAATGGCACGACGGAGGCTGGCTCCGTCAGCGGTCCAAGCGAAAAAAGGAGGGCCGCAAGTACCCCATGAACATCTACGAGGTCCATGCGGGCTCCTGGAAATTCAATCATGAGGGAAAGCCCCTCTCCTACCGTGAGCTGGCCGACGAGCTGGCCCCTTACCTCAAGCAAATGGGCTTCACCCACGTGGAGCTGCTCCCCGTCATGGAGCACCCCTTCGGGGGCTCCTGGGGCTACCAGGTCTGCGGCTACTACGCTCCCACCGCCCGCTACGGCGATCCCGACGACTTCAAGGCCTTCGTAGACATCATGCACAACGCGGGGATCGGCGTCATTCTGGACTGGGTACCCGCCCACTTTCCCAAGGATGCCCACGGGCTCTACCGCTTCGACGGACAACCCCTCTACGAGTACGAGGACCCCACCAGACAGGAAAACCGTGGCTGGGGCACCTGCTGCTTCGACGTAGGCAAGCAGGAGGTCATCTCCTTCCTCACCTCCAACGCCTACTACTGGGTGGAGGAATTCCACGCCGACGGTCTGCGGGTGGACGCCGTGGCCTCTATGCTCTACCTCAACTACGACCGCCGCGACGGCGAGTGGCGCCCCAACAAGTACGGCAGCTACGAGAATCTGGAGGCCGTGGCCTTCTTCCGCCTGCTCAACGAGAGCCTGCGAAAGGATCACCCCGACGTCATGACCATCGCCGAGGAGTCCACCATGTGGCCGCACATCACCGACTTCACCGAAAACGGTCTGGGCTTCACCTATAAGTGGAACATGGGCTGGATGAACGATACCCTGCGCTATGTCAAGGAGGATCCCATCTTCCGCAAGCACAGCCACGGACTCCTCACCCACATTCCCTCCTACGCCTTTATCGAAAACTATGTCCTCCCCATCTCCCACGACGAGGTGGTGCATCTGAAAAAGTCCTTCCTGGACAAGATGCCCGGGGACTACTGGCAGAAGTTCGCGGGAGCCCGTGTCTTCGCCGCCTGGATGATGACCCTCCCCGGGGCCAAGCTCTGGTTCATGGGCTGTGAGATCGGCCAGTTTTCTGAGTGGAGCGAGGAGAGACAGCTGGACTGGTATCTCCTGGACTACGAATTCCATTGGAAGCTCCAGCACTACTTCGCCGCCCTCAATAACCTCTACCTCACCACCCCCGCCCTTTGGGACGAGTACACCGATATTCCCGAAAAGTCCTTTGAGTGGCTGGAGGCCTACAACGCCGACCAGAGCATCATCGCCTTCCGTCGTGTCTCCCGTGAAGGGCGCGACGTGACCGTGATCCTCAATTTCACCCCCGTGGCCCACGTGGACCATAACATCAACGTCCCCCTCCCGGGCAGGTACCGCGAGATCTTCAATTCCGACGATCCTCAGTACGGCGGCAGCGGCATTCTCAACACAGGCATCATGGAGGCCTTCCCCGTAGAGGGCAACTTCCTCCACCGTGTGCGAATCAACGTCCCGCCCATGGGGGTGACGGTGCTGGAGAGGATCGACGGTGAGAACGGGTAATGCCTGTGATACGGGCGCACACATAGGTGCGCCCCTACCCCGTGTCATATTTTCCGTCCCCATGATCGCCCCTCGATAGAGGCGCACCTGCGTGTGCGCCCAACCACTTATCTTTGTAAAATTTATGCGGTTCAACCGCGATCATAAAAGGAGGCACCAACATGATCTTCAGAAAGAAAGAGTGCGTAGCGATGCTTCTGGCCGGCGGCCAGGGCTCCCGTCTCTACGCCCTCACCAAGAAAGTCGCCAAGCCCGCAGTACGCTTCGGCGGCAAGTACCGCATCATCGACTTCCCGCTGTCCAACTGCGTGAACTCGGGCATCGACACCGTGGGCGTGCTGACCCAGTACCAGCCCCTGGTGCTCAACGAGTACATCGGCAACGGACTCCCCTGGGATCTGGACCGCTCTTTTGGCGGAGTCAAGATCCTGCCCCCCTACCAGGGTCAGAAGAGCGCCGACTGGTACAAGGGTACCGCCAACGCCATCTACCAGAACCTGGCCTTCATCAACCGCTACGACGCCGACTACGTCCTGATCCTCTCGGGCGACCACATCTACAAGATGGACTACGCCAAGATGCTGGACTTTCATAAGGCCAAGGGCGCTGACTGCACCATCGCCGTCATCGACGTGCCCATCGAGGAGGCCAGCCGCTTCGGTATCATGAGCACCAATCCCGATGGCTCCATCTACAAGTTCTCCGAGAAGCCCAAGAACCCCGACAGCACCAATGCGTCCATGGGTATCTACATATTCAACCGTAAGAAGCTCTGCGATTACCTCATCGCCGACGAGGCGGATCCCAACTCCTCCAACGATTTCGGCAAGAACATCATCCCCAATATGCTGGCCGCAGGGGAAAAGATGTTCGCCTACCCCTTCGAGGGCTACTGGAAGGACGTGGGAACCATCTCCTCCCTGTGGGAGGCCAACATGGACCTGCTGGGAGATCAGCCCGTGCTGGATCTGTCCGGTGACGACTGGCGCATCTTCGCCCGTCACTCTGCCTCTGCTCCCCAGTTCGTGGGGGCTCGCGCGTCCATTGAGAACTGCTACATCACCGAGGGCTGTGAGATCTACGGCACCGTCAAGAATTCGGTGGTCGGCCCCGGCGTCAAGGTCATGGCAGGCGCACACGTGGAGGACTGCGTCCTCATGGGTGACTGCGTGATCGAGGCGGGCGCCACCGTTCAGTACGCCATCATCGACTCCGACGTCACCGTCGGCGCAGGCGCCACCGTGGGCGCTCCCAGAAGCACGGGTGCCGAGATCGCCGTGGTCGGCGAGGGCATTACCATCGCAGCAGGCGCCACCGTTGAGCCCGGCGCCATGCTGTCTGAGTAAAGGAGGACGTGAACATGACCGCAGCAGGATTGATTTTCGCCAATATCCACGACCAGAGCATCCCCGAGCTGACTCGGGTGCGCTCCATGGCCTCTGTGCCCTTCGGTTGCCGCTACCGCCTCATTGACTTCACCCTGTCCAACATGGTGAATTCCGGCATCAACCGCATCGGCCTCATCACCCACCACAACTATCAGTCCCTTCTCGACCACATCGGTACGGGTAAGGACTGGGATCTGGCCCGCCGCTCGGGCGGTATCAAGCTGATCCCCCCTACATCACCGCCTACGATCAGGGCACCCGCATCAAGTCCCCCAGCCACCGTCTGGAGGCTCTCTTCGGCGCCAAGGACTTCATCGCTCACTGCAACGAGGACTACTTCGTGCTGTCCGACTGTGACATCATCTGCAATATTGATCTGTCCGAGGTCATTGAGGCTCATGCCGCCTCGGGTGCCGATATCACCTTCGTCACCAAGCGCATGGACGCCGCCGCCATGCACCTGGCCGAGCAGGTCTCCATCATCGCCGCCGACGAGAACGGTAAGGTCACCGACTTCACCCGCGCCCAGCCCACCGAGGGCATGGTGAACCTCTACACCAACATCATGGTGGTCAGCCGTGAGTACCTGCTCACCATTCTGGCCGCCGCCTCCGCCCACGGCTACCGCTCCTTCTTCGCCGACGTCATCGTTCCCTCCCTGGGCACCGCCAACTTCCGCGCCTACGAGTACGATGGCTGGTACGCCTACATCGGCTCCCTGGAGGGCTACTTCGCCTCCTCCATGGACATGCTGACCCAGGAGGCTCGCGAGGGTCTGTTCGCCGTCAAGAACCGCCCCGTGCTGACCAAGGTCCGCAACTCGGCTCCCACCAAGTACAAGGAGGGTGCCGACGTCAAGAACTCCTTCATCGCCGACGGCTGTGTCATCGAGGGTACGGTGGAGAACTCCATCCTCTTCCGCGGCGTCAAGGTGGGTAAGGGCACCGTGGTCAAGAACTCCATCCTCATGCAGGATACCTACACCGGCTCCGACGTGACCCTGAACTGCGTCATCACCGACAAGGATGTGACCATCCGCGACGGCCGCCACCTGTCGGGTCACGAGACCATGCCCTTCGACGTGGGCCAGGGCGGAAGAGTCTGATCCTACATATCCGTTCCATGAGCTTCCCCGTCCCCCGCGGCGGGGGAGCGCATGGGGATTTTTACGCTTGCCTCCCGTTCCCCCCTCGGTAGGGGCGCACCTATGTGTGCGCCCGAAAATCCCCCGAAAACGGGCGGGCGCACACGCAGGTGCGCCCCTACCGCATATAACGGGCGCGTTTCCCTTATTTCTATTATTGGAGGATACATACCAATGTCTGAAAAACTCATTCCCAAGAAGATCCTCTTCGTCGGTGCCGAGGTCATGCCCTTCGCCGCCACGGGGGGTCTGGGCGACGTCATGGGCTCCCTGCCCGCCGCTTTGCGCGCCAAGTACGGCGAGGACGCCGACGTCCGCGTGATCTGCCCCCTGTACGATAAGATCCCCGCCGCCACCGTGGCCGCTATGAAAACCGAGGCCGTGTTCAACCTCAAGCTGGCCTGGCGCAACCAGTACTGCGGCATCCGCTCCCTCTGCAAGGACGGCGTCACCTTCTACTTTGTGGACAACGAGTACTACTTCAAGAGAGGCGCCCTCTACGGTCACTTTGACGACGGCGAGCGATACGCCTACTTCTGCCGCGCCGTGCTGGATATGATGGAGCAGCTGAACTACTACCCTGATATCCTGCACGCCAACGACTGGCAGTCCGCCCTGTCGGTGGTCTACCTCAAGACCGAGTACTGCTACAGAAAGAACGAGTACGCCGCCATCAAGACGGTGTTCACCATCCACAACATTGAGTACCAGGGTCAGTATGACTTCGCCATGCTCCAGGACGTCTTCGCCATCCGTCCCGAGTTCTACACCCTCATGGCCTACGACGGCTGCATCAACCTGGCCAAGGCCGCCGTGGAGTGCGCCGATCGAGTCACTACCGTCTCTCCCACCTACGCCCAGGAGATCATGACCCCCACCTACTCTCACCGCCTCCACTTCATCCTGGCACGCTACAGCCGCAAGGTCAGCGGTATCCTCAACGGCATTGATCAGGTTTACTACAACCCCGCCGCCGACTCCGAGATCCCCTTTGAGTTCACCGCCGAGGACGTAAGCGGCAAGGCCAAGTGCAAGCTGGCCTTCCAGCGCGAGTACGGTCTCCCCGAGGATGCAGATGCCCCCATGATGTCCGTCATCTCCCGCCTCGCCTCCCACAAGGGTGTGGACATCATCGCGGGTATGCTCCGCCACGTGCTGGAGACCCACCCCAAGGCGCAGTTCGTGGTGCTGGGTACGGGCGAGGCTCAGTTTGAGAGCTACTTCCGCCAGCTGGAGCGTGACTTCCCCGAGAGAGTCCGCGCCTTCATCACCTACAACCGCGCCCTCTCCAAGAAGATCTACGCTGCCGCCGACATCTTCCTCATGCCCTCCAAGTCCGAGCCCTGCGGTCTCTCCCAGATGATCGCCTGCCGCTACGGTACCG
>JAFQOC010000297.1 GCA_017420845.1 Clostridia bacterium | reverse complement strand
CGCCCCCCTTCGCTTTTTTGTGCAGGGGGCTTCGCCCCCACTACCCCCGCATAGCCGCAACCCAACGCACCTACAAACCCAAATTTGAAAGTTGACTGAATCGTTACTTTTGAATTTGACAGTCGGAATAAAGGTGCATTATTCTTTGGCGAATCAGCTTGAACGAAGTGGTACAAGCATTGGCGCCAATATAAGGGAAGCGAAATATGCTCATAGTAAAGCGGATTTCATCGCAAAACTGCAAATATCCTTTCAAGAATGTTATGAAACAGAATATTGGATCGTGATTGTACAAAAGGCAAATATTATTTCGGGAGAAATAGCAAAAGGTGTTCTTCACGATTGCGGTTCGATCCGCAGAATGCTGATCGCTTCCCTCAATACCGCCAAGGAGGGTCAATGAAGACCCGCCGAATCCATAAATGCCGGCGGCTCCGGGAAAGAAAACACGGGCATCATATATAATTAATGATGGAAAATTGCTTCCATAAATTGGCCTGTCGGAAAAACAGGATTTTCCTAAAATAGTTACCGATTGTTCATTATACGTTAACAAATATTTCCGCCGTTGTGATATAATATCCGTGAGGTTTCAGAATGGTTCTGTGTCCCTACCAAGGGGGTACTGGGCCTGGACGAAGCAAATTTATCTTTTTGGAGGAAAACCATGAAACATTGTTTCAAGAAATTCATGGCTCTTCTGCTTGCGACCCTGATGGTTATGAGCGCATTCAGCACGATTGGTGCTGTTGCTGCCGACACAGGGTGCGACCATGCAGATGAGAAATGGTCCGTGTGGACGGTTAACGGCGTTTCTACCGTCGCCCCCACCTGTGACGAACCCGGCTATACTTGGTATAGATGCGAGTGTGGTGAGGTTGAGGCGAGAAACTTCGTTCCCAAGCTCGGCCACGATCTGAAGTGGACTGCTAAGTCCGTGGAGGATGTTGCTTGCGGCGAGCTCTATGCCATCTATCTCGGCTGTACCCGTTGTAACTACGTTGAGGATTGGGCTCCCACTACCAACGTTCCCGGTTACAAGACTCACAACTACACCAGCTATGAGATCGTTGAGTACCCCACTTGCCTGAAGTACGGCGAGTTGGAGCTGGTTTGCGCTAACGAGGACCATGCCGGTGCTGATTGCCCCAGAATCTCTGTTATCATTCAGAGACTGAATGGCAACAAGGGCGAGCATGTGTTCGACAAGCTGGTTGACCAGGCTCTGCCCACCTGCGATCAGGACGGCTGGAAGCTGTGGGAGTGCTCTCTCTGCTACCTCGAGACCGGCGTTGATAAGCGGGGCGAGGCTGCTGAAACCTATCTTGAGGAGATCAAGGCACTCGGTCACGATCTGCTCAAGGATGACACCCAGGAGTACAACTACGTCGCTGCCGACAGCTGCGATGTGAAGTGCGAGCGCTGCGGCTACATCGAGACCATCCATGCTAGTTTGAGTAACCGCAAGGTTACCGGCACCCAGCCCGGCGCCCTGTCCTGCTACACTGCTGACTATTGCACAAGATGTCATTATGAGGGCGACAAGACTGCTGCTCACGACGCTTCTGTGACCGGTCACCGTGTCGATACTGTTGGCCATAACTGCTACACTGTCTACACCTGTAAGGATTGTGGCTACTCTTGGGAAGAGGTTGCTACCTTTGATTACGGCCACTCCAATCTGAAGATCCAGGAGAAGATCGAGCCCACCTGTACCACTTTCGGTACCATTGCTTGGGTCTGCGTGGATTGTGGAGCCAACGGCCTTGAGATGATTGAGATCCGTGAGCACTACATGAACCCCGATAAGGCTCTGGAGCTGGATGGTGTGGTCGTGCTCAATGCTGATGGCACCCCTGTCAAGGCCGACAAGCGGGTAGTGGCCGGCGATTGCTTGACCGCTGGCGGCATTTATATCACCTGCGGTTACAAGGATTGTAACGCCGGTGCAAGCGGCGGCCGTTACGTCGAGATCCAGGATCCCGTTGCTGCTACCGGTCACCATCTCGTAAAGGTTGACGAGGATCCCGCTACCTGTATTTCTCCCAAGAAGGAATACTGGGAGTGCGACAATAAAAACTGCCCCGAGGACGGCACTCATTATGAGGAGAAAGAGATTGGCGCTCCCGTGCCCAACGCTCACCCCTCCACTGCTTACAAAGTAACGACTGCTCCTACTTGCGAGACGCAGGGTGTTGCAACTCTCTATTGCTCTCTCTGCTCTGCTGAGGATAAGTGGGTCTACTACTCCGATAAGGATACCAAGGATGAGGACGGCAACCTGCTGCATCCCAACTTCGATTTCTCCAGACTGCTTGCTTACGAGCATGTCTTTACCGACGCTCATGCAACCCTGCTGGTCGTCCTCAATCGGGGCAAGGCTGAGACTGACCCTGGTTACCTCAAGGTTGGTGATTCTGCCGAGTACGGCGACACTTCCAAGGATGTGATCCCAACCTGTACCCAACCCGGCAAAAAGTATACATATTGCCATATTTGTGAGGCTAAGGCCACGGCTGACGGCGTAACCTATACCGGTACGGTGGAGGATCTTGAGATCGATCCCACCAACCACACCGCCAAGGTCCCCTATGCAGGCGGTTACATCGACGTCAAGGGCGAGTACGGTGATCAGGGTCTGTCTTACCTGAGACTCCCCAACGGCGATCATGAGGCTCTGCTGTGGTGGTACTGCGACGACTGTAAGACCAACTGGTCCGAGCAGGGTGAGAAGGGCCATCATACCGAGTGGGATGCCGGCCTCCAGGAGAACGCTTCCGCCGGTATCGACTACGTCGAGAAGGTTCCCGCTACCTGCGGCAAGGACGGTAAGGAAGCTTACTGGATCATTCCTTGCGACAAGATCTTTATGGAGATCAAGCAGGTCGTCGCTGAGCGTGTTGATCTGAAGAATAACGCCGGTGAGGTTATTGGCTTCTACTACGTGTTCGACAAAGACAACGACGGTACGCTGGACGGTGAGATCGGCGCTGTTAATCACGACGTGAATCTGACCAACTATCCTCTGTACACTGTTGACGTAGACGGCCTCGTTGTCAATGACGAGGGCTACAACCTGCATTACCTGGTTCCTGTTAAGTGCCATCACACCTCCATCGTTTACGTTGAGGGTACTCCTGACAACGATACGCTCATTCTGGATAAGAATGGTAACCCCATCACTGACGGCACCATTCCTGCCCTGGTTCACGATTGGAATGAGGCTGATAAGAATGTTGTAGAGGCCTATAAGAAGGCTAACTATGTCGCGTACAAGGCTCCCAGCTGCACCAATCCCGGTGTCATGGAGCACTGGGTCTGCACCAAGTGCGGTATTGACAAGTACGGAAACACCGACACCAACGGCGATGGGAAGCTGACTGACGCTGACTTTGTGATTGCTGCTCTGGGTCACTCGATGACTGACGTTGCCGCTAAGGAGCCCACTTGCACCGAAAGGGGTTGGGAGGCTCACAAGGAGTGCTCTCGTTGCGGGGCATACTGGCAGAACACTAAGGGCGAGACAATTGCTGCTAAGCCTTGGATCAATTCTACCGGCCACACCGTGCCTACCGTCATGACTCAGGACAACTACTGTGCTCATAACGTTAAGGCTCCCACTTGTGCTGAACCCGGTATTGGCTACGGTCTTCTCTGTTCCGTTTGCGGTGAGTGCGCCGGCGATCAGTATCACGAGGTTATTCCCGCTGTGGGTCACCTCGATATCATTGATCTGACCGCTGATCTCAATCCCAATACTTGCACTGATCCTACCTTCACCTTCAAGTTCTGCGCTATCTGCGGCCATGCTGACACCTGCGCTTACGCCGATGAGGCTAAGTTCGAGGAGAAGGTTCCCGCTTGCGAGTGCGATGACGACCTGTCCTTCGCTGACGGCAAGGGCTCCGCCGCACAGGCATTTGGTCAGGGCAGCTTTAGTCTGATTCCTGAGGTTGCTCAGGGTCTCTGCGCAGGCGACGGCCAGAGCGCACATGCTAAGCACAACATTAGCTGGATCACCTCCCTGAATATTAACTACTACTTCACCGACAAGGTCGTTCCTAGTAGCTCTTACACTGATAAGGATTACAAGGCTGCTGTCGATTTCTTCAAGGCTGGCAAGATCAGTGTCCAGATGCTGATCGACGGCAAGGTCGTTGACACTCAGGTTGTCGAGTACAAGGGCGTCGGTGGCGAGAATATCTCCACTCTCAAGTTTGATGTTGCCGAGTATGCAGGCAAGGCCGTCTCCTTCAAGGCCGTTTGCGCCGAGGGTGTTGAGGAGAAGAACCTGTATGTCATCGATATGGTGTACAACTACAGCTTCGAGGTTCAGAGCGGTTGCCGTGTGATCACCGACTTTACCTACTGGAAGGAGCACAAGATCCAGGAGGGTCTGAAGAAGCCCAACCTCGCTTTCATCAACGATGCAGAGGCTCTGGCTTTCTTCGTCAAGGTTCTGAATGATGGTAGAACCGTTCCCGCAGATCTCACCTCTGAGCAGGGGATTGCGGATGCTACCGCGATTGTTAACGATTTCTTCGCTGCTTGCCCCGCTGCATATCCCTGCTTCGGTTATATTCAGTACACCGGTTGTACCGTTTGCGGCTACGTTGTTGAGGGCAGCGCCACCGAGATCGCAGGCGCAGGCCATGTGATCGATGATCATAAGAATGCTGAGACCCCCGTTACTACCGAGACTCTCACTTGTTCCGTTTGTGCGCTGGATGTTGATGCTCACGAGAATATGTACGTGATCACCGAAAAGCCCAGCCACGTTGAGCTTGCTCAGGGGGACAAGGCTGCCACTCACCACGTTGTTACCCATTATGCTCTGAAGGCTTGTACCGCGTGCGAGTACAGAGGCATCGTTGTTACCTCTGTTAGTGAGGTTGCGCACTCCTTCACCAATGGTATCATCCATACTGATATTCCTGCATCCCTGACTGCTCCCGGCGTCGGTCATATCAATTGTGATCAGGCCGGTTGTCCCGCTACCCAGACTGTTGAAATTGATCAGCTCTCCGGTACTTACCTCGATCTCGAGATTGACAACGCCAACAAGCCCGGCGCAGGCTTCACCGATTCCAGCATCGTTGCTGTTACCGTTAAGCTGTCCGCTGCTGATATCGCTATCTGGGGTATCAACTTCAAGCTGACCTACGACGCTCGCTACGTTGAGTACCTCGACGGCGAGGAGGTCTGGAACTCTAATGACTTCAAGTACGGTAACTCTGCTGTTGACGTAGAGAACACCTTCGCCGATAACCATACCGGCGCTAAGACCAACTGGGTCATCGTGACCGCTCAGGCTCCCAACGGTGCTGACTCCAAGACTCAGAACATCGTTGTTTCCGGTGAGCAGGCATTCGTAACCCTGTACTTCAAGGTTAATACTCCCAACGCTGTTGTGGATGATCCTACCACTACTGTGAATGAGGGTGTTGTCTTCGGCTTCCAGAATGTCGACATTATCAACAACGGCTTCGTTCAGAAGGTTGATGAGGACGGCGAGCCTGTATTCGAGGCTGACGGCGTTACTCCTGTGTACATTCCTCAGAAGGTTGTTACCACCGCCACCGGCGCTTCCATCGCTGTTAAGAAGTACATGGATCACACCGGTGAGGGTACTGTTGACCTGCTTGACTGCCTGGCTGCTTACCAGATCTACTCCGGTGAGATCCTGGTAGAGGGTGACTACTCCGTAGCCATCGACGTGAACAAGGACGGCCAGATTGATCTGGTTGACTTCGTGAACATTTACGACTACATTTCCGGTAAGATCTCCTACGAGGACATTAGAAACCTGACCGCATAATCTACATCATACAAAGAAAGGAGCATTTGTGATGAAAAGCAAAAAGATATTTCTCATACTTTTCATTCTGCAATTAATATTGAGTCTTTCTTTAACCGTTTCTGCCGACTCGGCAGACACGTATGATGTTTCTCTCACGATGGAGGCCTCGGCCTCCGTCGTGTTTGACGAAGATACTTTTACTGTAAAGGTCTCAATTGACAAGGTTAGAGAATTCCTTTATCTGGGTGCAACTCTGAACTTCAATACTGACGAATTGACTTACGTCGGTCATAGCTACAGCGGTTCTGCATACCTTACGGAATTCACTAACGGAACTGTTACTGTGGGTACGTCGGCCGCATCTGAGGGTCGTCTTCAGATCAACGTCGGTGATTTCCCCACGGCAATGTTCAATACCCCCGGAGCTCCCAGATTTAACAAGACGGGTGAGCTGGTTGAGTTCACCTTCCGTGTTGTCGACGGTTGCGACGGTGACGTCAGCATTAGTGTTACGACCGGTAGCAACTTCTTTGCATACGACGAAGCAAACCAGAAATATGGATTGATTGCTAACGCTGTTGAGGGTGATACTGTCACCGTTCGTGCCATTGATAGTGCTACCCATGTTTGTGTTGAGGAATTTGTTCCTCAAAAGGATGCTACCTGTACGGTGGAGGGCCATGGCCCCTACTATCGTTGCTCTGTTTGCCTGGTAAACATTACCGATCCTACTGTTCTTCCTCCTGTCGGTCACCAGATTGAGGAGATCGAGCACAAGGATGCCACTTGTACCGAGGATGGTCACACCAAGGGCTACCGTTGCTTGAATGATTTCTGTGACGGTCAGGAAATTGAGGTGGTCATTTCTCAGCCTATCCCCGCTCTCGGCCACGAGTATGAGAGCGAAGTTACTGAGCCCACCTGTACCGATGGCGGTTACACCACCCACACCTGCTCCGTATGTGGCGACACCTACGTAGACAGCGAGGTTGACGCTCTCGGCCACAAGTATGAGAGCGAAGTTACTGAGCCCACCTGTACTGATGGCGGTTACACCACCCATACCTGCTCCGTATGTGGCGACACCTACGTAGACAGTGAGGTTGACGCTCTCGGCCACAAGTATGAGGCTGTGGTTACCCCTCCCACCTGTACCGAGGACGGTTATACGACCTACACCTGCTCCGTATGTGGTGACACCTACGAAGACGATGTGGTCGAGGCTCTCGGCCATAAGTATGAGGCTGTGGTTACCGAGCCCACCTGTACCGAGGACGGTTATACGACCTACACCTGCTCCGTATGTGGTGACACTTACGTAGACGATGTGGTCGAGGCTCTCGGTCACGCTCCCGTCGTGACTCCCGCTGTTGAGCCCAGCTGTACCGAAAGCGGTCTTACCCAGGGTAAGCATTGCTCTCGTTGCGGTCTGATCCTGGAGGAACAGGAAGTAATTCCTGCCAAGGGCCATACTGAGGTTGAGTTGGAAGGTTACCTTCCTACTTGTACCGAGGAGGGCTTGACCGAAGGCACGGAGTGCTCTGTTTGCCACGTCGTTGTGGTTCCTCAGCACGTGATTCCCGCTACCGGTCACGATCATAAGATCGTTCCCGCTGTGGATCCTACCTGCGCCGCTACCGGTCTGACCGCCGGTGAGGTTTGCGCTACTTGCGGCGAAGTGTTCGTTGAGCAGGAAGAGATCCCCGCTCTTGAGCACGTGACGGTTAAGCTGGATAAGCTTGATCCTACTTGCACCAACAGAGGTTACACCGAGGGTGAGCATTGTGTTCTCTGCGGTGAGATCCTGAAGGCTTCCGAGATCCTTGAGGCTCTCGGCCACACTCCCGTTGAGATTCCCGCAGTTGCTCCTACCTGCACCGAGACCGGTCTGACCGCCGGTTCCGAGTGTGAGGTTTGTAAGGCAGTTCTGAAGGCACAGGATGTTCTTCCCGCTCTGGGCCACGATACCGTTGTTGTTCCCGGTTACGCTGCTACCTGCACCGAGGCCGGTCTGACCGATGGTGCCAAGTGCTCGGTTTGCGGTGTTGAGCTTTCCGCACAGGAGGAGATCGAGGCACTCGGTCACACCGCTGTTGTGGTTCCCGGTTATGCCGCTGACTGTGTTAACACCGGTATGACCGACGGTGAGCTCTGCACCATCTGCGGCGAGACCCTGAAGGCTCAGGAAGTGATTCCTGCTCTGGGTCACACCGAGGTTACTGTTCCCGGCAAGGCTGCTACCTGCACCGCCACCGGTCTGACCGATGGCACCGTGTGCGAGACTTGCGGTGTTGTTCTGAAGGAGCAGCTCGTCATCGACATGCTGGCTCATACTCCCGTTGAGATTCCCGCAGTCGCTCCTACCTGCACCGAGACCGGTCTGACCGCCGGCTCCAAGTGTGAGGTTTGTGAGACTGTTCTGAAGGCTCAGGATGTTCTTCCCGCTCTGGGCCACACCGAAATGCTTGTTCTCGGTACCGATGCTACCTGTGATGCAAGCGGTCTGACCGATGGCCTGAAGTGCTCCGTTTGTGAGACTGTTCTGCTTGCACAGAAGGAGATCCCCGCAAAGGGTCACGTACGTGCTCCTATTGCCGGCTTCGATTCTACCTGTGCTATCCCCGGTTTGACCGCCGGTGAGCATTGTGCTAACTGCGGTGAGATCCTGGTTGAGCAGACCGTGATTCCTACCAAGGCTCATAAGGAAGTGGTTGTTGCCGGCTATGCCGCAACCTGCACCGCTCCCGGCCTGAAGGATGGTAAGAAGTGCTCTGCTTGTGGTATCGAGCTGGTTGCACGTGAGCTGATTCCTGCTCTGGGTCACACCGAAGAGGTTGTTGCCGGTAAGGATGCTACTTGCACCGAGACCGGTCTGACCGCCGGCAGAAAGTGCACCACCTGCAACATCGTGCTGGATGCTCAGCAGGTTATTCCCGCTCTGGGTCACGCCCCTGTGGTCGTGCCCGGTACCGAGGCTACCTGCACCGAGGCCGGTCTGACCGTCGGTGAGAAGTGCTCCGTTTGTGAGGCAGTTCTTGTCGAGCAGGTTGAGATCGCTGCTAAGGGCCACGTAAGTGTTATTGTTCCCGGTTATGAGGCTACCTGCACCGAGACCGGCTTGACCGACGGCGAGCGTTGCACCGTTTGTGCTACGACTCTCGTTGAGCAGAAGACCATCGAGGCTAAGGGTCATACCGAGGCTGTTGATGCTGCTGTTGAGCCTACTTACCTTGACAAGGGTCTGACCGAGGGCACTCATTGCTCGGTTTGCG
Source organism: Clostridia bacterium (assembly GCA_017420845.1). Lineage (GTDB taxonomy): Bacteria > Bacillota > Clostridia > Oscillospirales > CAG-272 > CAMEON01. The sequence goes on along the minus strand of JAFQOC010000297.1, from coordinate 4,234 downwards.
GTGAGATCCTGAAGGCTCAGGAGCCTGTTGAGGCTAAGTCCTGCGCATGGATCATCATTCTTCTGACTGTTGGTGCGATCCTTCTGGGCGGTACTCTTGGTGCCGTTCCCGTGGTTATCATCCTCAAGAAGAAGGGTATCATCACCGGCAAGTCCGCTGATGAGGCCCAGGAGGAGGTTTCCGAGGAAGGTGAGTCTTCTGATGAAAACCAGAAGGACGCCAATACTGAGGAGAATTCTTCTGAGGAATAATTTATCGGTTCATAATCGGTAAATTCCGAAATTGAGGCTGTTGCGAAAGCAACAGCCTCTCTTTTTTCATATGATAAGCCCACCGTCACCGGCTGTGAGCGATGGATTTCTTGCTTTTGCACCTATTCGGCAGAATTCTGCCCAAATGCTCCCCGAAATTTTAAAACGACTTGCAAAATTGCCAAAGATATGCTATACTTTAGAAAGAAACCATTCATCGGAAAAGAGGTATGTCCCATGAAATACGATTTTTCTACCGTTATGGACCGCCGTGGCAAGGATGCTCTGGCTGTAGACGCCCTTGGTCAGGGGTGGGCTCCCGGCGTGCCCCTTGAGGGCTTTGACCCCATTCCCATGTGGGTGGCCGACATGAATTTCCCCACCGCTCCCGCGGTGTTGGAGGCCATGGCGGCGCGGTTGAGCCATCCCTCCTTTGGCTATTTCGATCCCCGCGACGAGTACTTCGATGCCATTATCCATTGGCAGACAACCCGTAACGGCGCGGTCGGCTTAGAGAAAAAGCACATTGGCTATGAGAACGGCGTGCTGGGCGGCATCCTCTCTGCCCTCGGTACCTTATGCTCCCGTGGGGATAACGTTCTGCTCAACAGTCCCGTCTACATGGGCTTCATGGGCTCTCTGACCAATGCGGGCTACCACATCGTGGAGAGTCCCCTCGTTCTTGACGAGAACAATATCTGGCGGCTGGATCTGGCCGACATGGAAAAGAAGATCGTGGAGAACCGCATTCACGCCGCTCTTTTCTGCTCCCCCCATAACCCCACGGGCCGTGTCTGGGAGCGGTGGGAGATCGAGGCGGTGATGGAGCTGTACCGCAAGCATGACGTCTACGTTGTCTCGGACGAGATCTGGTCGGACATCATTATGCCCGGTCACAAGCACATCCCCACCCAATCCGTGAGCGAGGACGCCCGCATGCGGACGGTGGCTCAGTATGCCACCACCAAGACCTTCAGCCTGGCGGGGCTTGTGGGATCCTATCACATTATTTACAACGACCGCCTTCGCGATCGGGTGGAGAAGGAGTCCTCTCTGTCTCACTACAATAACATGAACGTGCTGTCCATGTACGCCCTCATCGGCGGGTACAGCGAGGAGGGCGCCGAGTGGGTGGACGAGCTGTGTGCGGTTCTGTCGGAGAATATCGACTACGCCATGGACTACATCCATACTCGTTTCAAGGGTGTTACCGCCGCCCGTCCACAAGGCACCTACATGATCTTCCTGGACTGTAAGGAGTGGATGGAGACCCATGGCAAGACCCTTCCCGAGCTGGTGAGGATGGGTCACGACGTAGGTTTGGCCTGGCAGGACGGCACGGGCCATGGCGGGACTACACATATCCGCTTGAACGTGGCCTTGCCCTTCGAAAGGGTCAAGGAGGCGTTTCGACGCATGGATGAGTATGTGTTTAACGGATCGATGATTGGTTAATTGTTGATAAACCCAAATTTGAAATAATATCCCCAAAATTCCCAAGAAGGAGAACGAAAAATGGACTTCACCACCCTGACCGCCACCCGCCAGTCCACCCGTGCCTACGACTCCACCCGTCCCGTGGAGTCCGAGAAGCTTACCGCCATTCTGGAGATCGCCCGTCTCTCTCCCTCGGCCTGCAACGGCCAGCCCTACCATATCACCGTTTGCCGTGGAAACGCCGCCGCCAAGGTGGCCCGCGCTGTACAGGGCATGGGCATGAACAAGTTCGCCTCGGACGCTCCCATCCTGTTGGTGATCTCCGAGAAGCCCTACGTTGCCACCGCCGCCCTGGGCGCCAAGGCCAAGGGCATCGACTACCGCTCCATTGACATGGGTATTCTGGCCGCCCACATCACCCTCGCCGCCACCGAGCAGGGGCTTGGCACCTGCATCCTCGGCTGGCTGGACAGTGATGAGATCCGCAAGATCTGCCGACTGGACGGAGACGTGAAGATGGTCATCACCCTTGGCTACGCCAAGGAGGGGGATAAGCTGCGGGAGAAGAAGCGGAAGGGATTGAACGAGCTGGTGAGCGAGGTGGAATGATGAATCGAACCGTCTTTTGCCGTATACGCTCCATTGTTTGCCTCCTTCTGTTGATCCTTGCGCTGATGGCAGCTACCGCTTGCGCCCCCACCGCTACCACGGAGGACGATACCCCCGATCCGAGCGAGACCTACTGGTTGGATATGAATACCGACTACCCCGCCCCCGACGGCCTTCCCGAGGGGGAAGGGAAGCGGGTCAAGGTCATTCTTCTGCTGGGCCAGAGCAACGCTACGGGGAGCAGCATCACCGCCTATCTTCAAAAGAATATTCCCGCCGAGCAGTTCACCCGCTATGAGGAGGGCTTTGATTCGGTGCTCATCAACTACTGTCTGGACGATCACAACGCCACGTCCAACGGGCAGTTTGTGCCGGTGGATCTGACCTGCGGCGCGACCACGGGCTTTTTTGGCCCCGAGGTGGGCATGGCGGAGGTGCTCTCCGAGGCCTATCCCGACGAGACGGTCTACGTTCTCAAATACACCATGTCGGGCTACTCCCTCCATCACCATTGGCTCTGCTCAGGGAAGCGGGGCTCGGTCTACGAGGCCTGCATGGCCTTTTTGACCACAAGGCTGGATTACATGAGAGAGCACGGCTACATACCTGCCGTGGAGGCCATTTGCTGGATGCAGGGGGAATCCGACACCACCGAATTCAAGGCTTCCCACTACTATGACAATCAGGTAGCCTTTGCTTCGTATCTGCGGGAGGATCTGGCGTCCTACGCTCCCGAGGGAGGCATCCGGTTCATCGACGCGGGTATCTCCAACAGCCCCTACTGTGAGCCTGCCTATTCTGCCGTTAACGAGGCCAAGGAGCGGTTTTCCAAGCTGTCTCCCTTGAACCTGTACTTTTCCACCATTGACCTGGGCTTTACCATCCACAAGGAGCCCGAGGGTGAGCCCGATTGGGGGCATTACGACTCGGTCTGCGAGCTGGAGCTGGGGCGTGTGTTCGGACGGATGGCGGTGGAGGTCATGGGCGGGGAGTGAGATGCCGATCCATAGAAAAAGAACGCCACGGCCGTAGCGTTCTTTTTCGATTCCGCGGCAATCGGCTTACTCCGCCATTCCCGCCTCGGCGGTCTTGGCCGCCCCCACGATCCCTGCGTCGCCGAACAGCTTGGCGATACGGATATCAGTCTTTTTCATGTGCTTATTGTAGTCGTTGTGGGCGAAATACGCCTTGATGGGCGCAAGCAGAGTCTCCCCCTCGCGGCTGATGCCGCCGCCGATGGACAGGATCTCGGGCTGGAGGATGTTGACGATGGAGCAGATGCCCTCGGCCACGTACTCGATGTAGCGGTCGCGGACGGCGATGGCAGCGGGGTCCCCTGCCTTGGCGCACTCAAAGGAGGTGCGGCCGTTGACCTTGCCGTGCTGTGCGGCATACTCGTTCATCATGGATTCGGGATGGGCCTTCATGGCGGCCTTGGTCTGATTGATGAGTGCTGTCACCGAGGCGTAGGCCTCCAGGCAGCCGCGGCGGCCGCAGGTGCAGGGCTCACCGCCGAAGACCAGAGTCTGGTGACCGATCTCGGCCCCCGCACCGTTAAATCCCGACCAGACCTTGCCGTTCAGGATGATACCGCCCCCAACACCCGTACCCAGGGTCATGAAAACAAAGCTGTCCGAGCCCTCGCCGTAGACGGCGTACTCGCCCAGCGCGGCGGCATTGGCGTCGTTCTCCAGAAAGACGGGCAGGTCGATGTGCTTGCGGAACTCGGCGGCCATGGGGACGTGATCCATGACGATGTTGTTGGAGTAGACCACCACGCCGTTTGCCTTGTCGATGGTTCCGGGACAGCCGATGCCCACGGCGGCGACCTCCTCCAGGGTGTGGCCCGCGTCGGCTACTACCTTTTTGGACAGGTCTGCCATGTCCTTGATGATCTCACTCGGGTGGCGCTCCTTGATGGTGGGGACGCTGTCGCT
>JAFQOC010000296.1 GCA_017420845.1 Clostridia bacterium | reverse complement strand
GGGCTTCGCCCCCAGCACCCCCTTACCATTAGAAACCCAACGCACCGACAAACCCAAATTTGAAGGTTGGCTGAATCGTTACACCCAAATTTGACCCCCTGATGTACGGTTATATGTAGTTTTTTTTAAAAACTATTGACAATAAAGGAAAAAAGTGCTATGATAGAGGTTGGTAGCTTTTTCTATTAAATATTTGTAAACTTTGTAAAGGAGTAATGGTATGTTCAGCTTGATTCCCTTGGGCATAATGATCTTGATTTTAGGTATCAGCGTAGGCATCGCAGTTATCCGAGGGTTCGCAAAATCTACGATCCGTTTGTGTACCGTTTTGGCATGCGCGGTCCTTACCGTGATTGCGTGCCTGGTTTGCAAAAGCCTGTTGCCGAGCGGAGTGGATTTTTTGGATATTCTTCAAAATAATACGGATCTGATCAGGCAGTATTTCGGATCCAATGCCGCTTCTTCCGTGACCCAGGCTATGGAGTACGCAAAATTATCTCCCACCCTGGTCGAGACTCTGCTCCAGCTGTCGGGCGCATTGGTCGCGCCTCTGCTTTGTTTGCTGGTATTTCTCGTGCTGTCATTTGTTTTCGGGATCGTGTATCTGATTGCGCTTCTCGTTCGTCGCATCATAATTAAGGTCCGGAAAAAAGAGGAAAAGACCTTTCCACGTGTATATGCCATCGGTATCGGTTTGGTGCAGGGCTTTGTGATCATTGCGATTCTGTTCATTCCTCTCGCCGGATACCTGCCTATTGCCGATTCCGCCCTGCAGGTCATGACCGAGCAGGAGCTTCTGGATGAGGAGGATCCCATTATCCAAACCGTACAGTCCGCGGTACAGGATGTCAACGGCTCGGTCACCATGAAGGGCTACCGTATCTTAGGCGGCAATCTCTTGACAAATTCGATCATGTCCATGAAGGTCGGTGACGTACGTGCCAACGCCTTGGATGAAATCGACGCATACGTTGCCTTGGCCGACGGTGCACTGGACGTTATCAACGCAGAGGACGGAAAATTGGATAGCGAAGAGGCGGAGACCATCCGCTTAATGGGTGCTTCCTTTACTGAATCCAAATTTTTGACCCCCATTACGGGTGAAGTGATGCACGCCGCTACCACGGCCTGGATGAATGGCGAGCTCTTCTGCGGTGTGGAAAAGCCCTCTGCGGGAGAGTTTGATCCCGTTGTCGAGCCTACTCTGGACGTTGTCATTGAAATTCTGAACACGGATGCCCTGTCATCCGAAACCCTCAAGCATGACGTATTGACCATGGTTGAGGTAGGCGCTATCGTTGTGGAAAATGAGGTTCTGGCCAATGCCGGCGATATGGCGGCATTGCTTTCCTCCTTGGACAACGAGGTCATGGTTAAGAATATGGTCAAGGCCTTGGGTGAAAACCAAAGCATGAAGCGCCTCATTCCCGAGGTGACGAATCTGGGTGTGCGCGCCCTTGGTCACTTCCTTCATATTCCTCAAAATACAAAGCAGGTGTACGATACCTTCCTGAGCGACGTGTCGAACGCGCTCAACACGTTGGATCCTTCGGATCCTCAGCAGATCAAGGAGCTCTCTGAGCAGGTGAACAATGCCTTTGACGAGGCAGGCGTTTTCATTGACGACGAGATCCGGGATTTGTACGTAGCCTCCATGGTTCACGATCTTGTGGACAACAATCCCAAGGGAGAGGTCGCTCCCGGAGACGTGCAGGCCTTCTTCATCATGTATTCTCAGAATATGCAATCCGTCATGGACGGTAAGACCGAGGAGGTCTCCTCGGGCAGACCCTCTTTGGTGCCATTGAATACAACCGAGAACGTGGACGTCCTTGCGGGTACCATCTACGAAGGCATGACCGAAGAGCAGAAAAAGAATACCGCCGCCTACGTTCTGGCCGCTCTGTGCGTGTCGCTTACCGACATGGACGCTACGGCAGAGAACTATTCCGAGCAGGTCAAAAATCTGGTGGTAGATACCTATTCCGGTGTTTTGGGTGAGGATCACGCGGCATTGGAGGTCCTGAAGGAAATTCAGGTAACCATGCCCATTACGACCCAGTCCATTCAAAACGCCGCCAGCATGGAGTCCTTGGAAAAAATGGAAAAGTCCACCGTGGTGATCACCGTCGACTCCCTGCTGTTGGACGCCAAGGCCGCCGCAGAGAATATTACTGACGAGACCATAGAGGCAGAGGCCGACGTGATCGTGTCCATTTTCAGTACCGCCGGAAATCTGGCCGGTGTGGTCGGTAACGGTAACGGAGATTTGGATGTAACGGCATTGGCAGGCTCCGTGGGTACCATTCTGGACTCCCTGAAAAATACGGGTTCCTTCGGTCAGGATAATACCTCCAAGCTGTTCACCGCCGTTATGCAATCCAAGGTGGTACGCGACGCCGCAGATCTGGATATGAAGACCGCGACCCAGATGGCTGATCAAGCCACCCAAGGTGACGGAAGCTACTCCGAGCTCATGGGTGCCGTTTCCGGCAGCTTGGGCATCCTGGATAAGATCCAGAAAAACGAGCCGATTACCAATGAGGAAATGCTGGACTTCATGAAGAAGCTGAATCCTCAAAGCGCGGGTATGTTCAAGGTTTATATCAACGCTTCCCGTTTGCATCATTACGGTGTTCCCGAGGAGAAATCGGGCGTGTCCGCGGAGCTTTTGTCGGCTATGTTCACATACATGTCCCGAGATGATATTGAGGACTACGATGCTGAGGCCGAGGCCTTGACCAAGCTCCTGCAGATGAGCCTGGATGCCCGGGATTCCGAGAGTAAGAAGCTGTACAGCTCTGAGGACGGCACCGTTGTGGGTAAGCTGCCCACAGCCAAAGAGACCATTTCCACGATATTGGATAGCCGTGCCGTGCGGTACGCGATTCTGGACGTGATGACTGACGGCAAGCAGGTAACCCGCTGGGATCCCATGCTGCTGAGTGAGGATATTAAGACCGGTACCGCGGATTATGACCAGACCGTCACCGCCATCCGCGATTACCGTCAGGAGCACAATGATCAGGATCGCCTTCTGTACGAGGCAATCATGGCTCTCTTCGGTATTCAGGAGACCATTGATTGATTTTCAATCACGTGCAAGCGTCCGATTCTTTGGAATCGGACGCTTTTTTATGAAAAATAAAATTGAGAATCATTCTCAATTTTATTGACAAATCGGCTTTCTTGTGCTATACTAATACATTGAGAAAATATGCGTAGGAAAGGAGGAACGTTATGGCTACCTATAAGACCCCGGGACGGCAGAGACTTCTGGATTTTTTAGAAAGCAGTCCCGACAGACAATTCACCGTCGACGAGCTTTGCGAAAAGCTGGATTCCATGACAGCCGGGGAAAATAAGACCCGCAAAAGTACCCTGTATCGCCACCTTTCCGAGCTGTGCGCCGAAGGGACGGTGCGCAAATACCGCAGCGATACCCAATCCGCTTACGTCTATCAATACGTGGGACAGGGAGATTGCTGCCACCACTTCCACCTCAAATGCGTGACCTGCGGCGATCTCATTCATCTGGAGTGTGCCGTCAGTGAGGAGCTTCTGACCCATATCTCAGCTCATCATGGATTTGAGGTCGATAGCGGCCGCTCCATTCTCTACGGACTCTGCAAAGCCTGCGCCTCCTTGGAAAAAAAGCATGATCCCACAAACCCCCGCGGCTGCTCCTGCGGGCATCATCACTAAAAGGATACCCATCATGAAACGAATTTGCCTGATTTTTCTTGTCTTGACTCTGCTTTTGAGCATGACCTCCGCCCTGTGCGGGTGTAACGGAGGTAAGAATCCCGCCACGAACAATAACGGCATCACCATTGCGGTAACAAGTCCCGCCGCCCACGCGCTGGTTTCTCCCCTTACCGAAAATTACCTCGCGGACGGCGGAAATCAAGTCGTCACCATCGTCCCTCTGTACAAGCCCGGACAGGACACTCACAGCTTTGAGCCCACCGCCAAGGATATCGTTTCATTGGCAGGTGCTGACGTAGTGGTTTGCATCGGCTCGGAGGCCTGGCTGGATTCCGCCCTGAAATCCTCGGGAAATACCGCCGCCCGCGTAATTTCCATGATGGAGGCCTGCGATATTCACTCCGTGGAGCATGACCACGATCACAGTAGTGAGGACAGCGCCTGCGCCCTCATGGCGAATGACGAACACGTGTGGCTCGCGGTGGACAACGCTACCCTCATCGTCGCGGCGGTCACGAATGCGCTGAAG
>JAFQOC010000295.1 GCA_017420845.1 Clostridia bacterium | reverse complement strand
ACCGACGGCCCTTTTATGTACCGTTCCAACACCGGCGAGCTTCTGATGCTCTGGTCGTCCTTTATCAATCGAAAATACGCCGTTCTTTCCGTAAAATTTGTGGATGGCACTCTTGGTATGGACCTGGAGCATCAGACTCCGCTCATTACTGACGATGGGGGCCACGGTATGATCTTCCGCAGCCAGGATGGCAAGCTGTACTTCACCTTCCACTCTCCCAACGGCAATAAACTGGAGCGTCCTTGTTTTGTGGAACTGGAAGATTTGGGCGATCGACTTGAGGTGAAAAAGTAATAGCAGGGTAGATGACAAAAAAATACGGTTATCCTGCTGTTTGAAAAAGACTGGACAAGTGCGCGTTTCCTGTACAATGAACTAAGCGCAGACACGGGCTTTTTCAAGCTCTATGTACATCTATGTATAACAGAAAGGAAAGCAACCTATGAAATGCAACGAGATCAATATCCGTGACCCCTTCGTCGTATACAAGGACGGAATCTACTATATGTACGGGACCCGCGCCGCCTATTTCGGTCAGGGAACCCGCGGCTTTGACGTGTATACCTCCACTGACCTGGAAACCTGGAGTGATCCCATTCCCTGCTTCGATTCCGAAGCCTACGGCATGAACCGCTGTGTCAACTGGGCCCCCGAGGTACACGAATACCGCGGTGCCTACTATATGTTTGCCACCTTCACCCGCGAGTGCGGGCTTCGCGCCACCTTTATCCTGCGGTCCGACAGCCTGCTGGGGCCTTTCGTCCCCCATAGCAAGGGAGGGGTGACTCCCACCGAATGGGAGTGCCTGGACGGCACCCTGTACGTGGCCCCTAATGGCGATCCCTATATCGTCTTCTGCCACGAGCATACCCAGATCCTCGACGGTACTATTTGCTACCGCCGCCTGAACGAGGATCTGACCGAAGGGCTCGGGGAGGCCACCGTCCTGTTCAACGCTTCCTCGGTGGAAGGGGTAGACCCCGTCATGGGAGACCACTACGTGACCGACGGCCCCTTCATGTTCCGTTCGAAGACGGGAGAGCTGTTCATGATCTGGTCCTCCTTTGTGGAGGGACGATACGCCGAATACCTCGTGAGATTCGCGGACGGACAGTTGGGGACCGAATTTGCCCATCTGGATCCCCTGGTCACCAGCGACGGCGGTCACGGTATGATCTTCCGCGCAGGCGACAAGCTCTACTTTACCTTCCATTCTCCCAATGCCTCCGGGCATGAGCATCCTGTATTCATGGAAATTACGGACATGGGGGATTGTCTCAAGGTTCAGTAAAACCCATACTTCTCTACGCTCGTTTGCGGACAGCTGCCACGTGTCGTGGAGGGCTGCCGTCGTGCGTATTCCATGTGGGATCCTGTATTCACCGACTTTCCTATCAGGAGGTATTCATGAAAAAGATCGGCAAAGAAGTGCTCTTTTTGAGCACGGGCGAGAAAAATCCCCGCAATGGAGAGGGCTCCCTGCTTCGTCTGAAGGACGGGCGCATCCTATACGCTTACACGCAATACTATGGCGATAGCTGGCAGGATCACGCCATAGCCAGGGTAGCGGCCTATTATTCATCCGATGAGGGTGAGACCTGGTATGACGGCGGTATCTTGATCGAGAAGGATACTGATGCCCTCAACATCATGTCGGTCAGCCTGATGCGGATGCGAAACGGCGACCTGGGGCTTCTGCATCTCCGCAAGTCCATGAAGGGAGACGACCTGCTCTGTATGCCCTACCTTGTGCGTTCGGCGGACGAGGGCAAGACCTTCGGTGAGCCTGTCCCCTGCATGACGGAGGACGGATACTACGTCGTCAACAACGACCGCCTCATCCGACTGAAAAACGGCCGCCTCCTGATCCCTGCGGCCTATCATGGCAAGTCCGGCAACCGAGGGCTGCTTCCGGGGGCCTTGCGGGTCTGCTACTCGGACGATGACGGCCAAAGTTGGACCATGTCCCCTGAGGCAGTCTACTCCCCCTTTCGAGACGATCCCACCCAGCTTCAGGAGCCCGGCCTGTACGAGCTCCCCGACGGACGGGTCTGGATGTGGTGCAGGACCGCCTACGGCCATCAGTACCAGTGCTTCTCCTGCGACGGCGGCGAGACGTGGGGATCCGTTACCCCCTGTCTATGCTTCACCTCTCCCGACTCGCCCATGCAGATCAGAGGGGCGGGGGCCTACACGGTAGCGGTATTCAATCCCCTCTCATATACCTGCCTGCGTCCCAATACGGAAGGATGGGGCAGTCCCAAACGCACCCCCTACGTGTGTGCGGTCAGCCGCGACGGGGGACTTTCCTTCGTGGAAGCAACCAAAGGGGGCGGTGGCTTCCGGGCCTTCACCGCAAGCTGCTGCTTTTTGGAGGATGACCCAAACGAAAGCTACTGCTACCCCGCCATCCTGGAGGTTGCCGACGGATTCCTGGTTGCCTACTATCACAGCAACGGAACCGGGATCTGCCTGAACAGCACCAAGATCACCAAGGTCCGCTACGACGAGCTGACCGGATGATCCTGAAAGGAGATACGCCTATGAAGATTATCGTAAAAGAGACGAAGGTCATTTGCTCGAATCCCACCAATCCCGCCAACGGCTATTTTGCATGGCCCTCGGTGGCTCGCCTGCAGGACGGGCGGCTGGCCATGGTGGCCTCGGGATTCCGGTATCGCCATATCTGCCCCTTCGGGAAGGTGGTCATGTGCATCAGCGATGATGAGGGCGCTTCCTGGAGCCGCCCTGCCGTCATCATGGATACACCGCTGGATGACCGCGACGCGGGCATCCTCCCCTTCGGGGAGAGAAGCCTGCTCGTCACCAGCTTCAATAACTCCAAGGAGGCCCAGCGCGGCTACAACCGGGGATACTGGGAGACCGCCGAGCGAAACGACGGCAACAATCCCTACGTAGAAGGCTATCTGGACGTGCTGGACGGCGCATCGGCTGAGGCCGCCTATCTGGGGTCTACCTTCATCGTCAGTCACGACGGCGGGAAGACCTTCGGGGAGGTTCTGCGGTGCCCCGTCTCCTCCCCTCACGGGCCTACGCTGACGCCGGATGGAGAGATCCTTTACGTAGGCCGCTTCTTCGGAGCCCCCCGCTCCCCCGACCGTCATCTGGCGGCGTTTCGCCTGTCCCCCGACGGGCAGAGTGAGCTGCTGGGGGAGATTCCCGATATACCCGAGCTGGAGAGCCACGAGCCCCACGCCATTGTCCTTGAGGACGGGCGTATCCTCGTCCACATCCGCGTGCAGGGGCAAGGCCTCTTCACGGTCTATCAAACCGAATCCTGCGACGGAGGGCGCACCTTTACCGCTCCGCGGCCTCTCCTGGCCGATCAGGGAGGCTCTCCCCCTCATCTGCTGAAGCTCCGTGATGGGACGCTCATCTCCACCTACGGATACCGTCAGCCTCCTTATGGCATCAAGGTCATGGTCAGCCGCGACCGCGGGCACACCTGGGACACGGATCATGATCTGTATATCAACGGCGTCCATCATGACTTGGGGTATCCCGCCTCAGTGGAGCTTCCAGGTGGGGATATTCTTACGGTATTCTACGCCAAGGAGCGGGCGGACCATCCGGCTGTGATCATGCAGGTGGTTTGGGGGCTGGAGCGGCAGCGGCGTGGATGGTAATAAATTCCTGTCCACTAAGGAGGTTGTCCCTGCGCTGGGCTTCGACAGCGTCACCAACTACCAGTTCGTGCATTTTGTGGACATCAACCGCGACTACGCCAATATCCTTCCCGGTGTTGCGGCTGAGTGGGCACGGATGGATCAGGACTATACCGTCCCCTTCTACCCCCACGTTTCCATCGGCTGGGATAATAGCCCCCGCTTACGCGGCTTCGTGGGCTACGGCAGAAGTACAACGGCCCTGAGGAGTTCGCGAAGGGGCTGGAAATGGCCAAGGAGTACGTGGACAGCCATAACCTCCCCGTTTCGCTGATTACAATCAACAGCTGGAATGAGTGGACCAAGACCTCCTACCTGGAGCCCGATACCAAGTATGGGTACGGCTATCTATCTGGAGGCAATCAGACGGGTTTTCAAGGAATAATATCCATATGTCTGCTTGTGTCACTCCTTTTAAACGGGAACTTCTCCCCCGGCCCGCAAGTGTGGGGAGAAAACTAAGATGGATTCGTACTACGCCCTTGGTGCAACCTCTGTCCCTATGCGGAAATCGCGGCTTGTCACTGCTATACGATTTTCTATGTGCTTGCATTATAACAGATTCTAAAAGCGAAAACAAGCAACCCAGCCTAAACACTTTCACATCTTTTCAACCAATTCCAAGTTTTCACAATCTTTTACAATCTATTACAACTTTTTCACAACCTATTCTTTTCCTCCATTCTCTCTTTACACCTTCCCACCATCAGAACCCACCGAAGCCGTCAAGGGAAAAAGGAAAAAGTATTGCAGTCATGGCATGAAAAAAGAGCCGATTTGAAAGACAGTTTTTCTGTCAACCAAATCGGCTCTATGAATTTTCAGCGATACTTTTTCCCCCTGTAACGCTTGACGGGGGCGGTGGCGTTCTGATATCATTCATACCTCTAATATTTACAAATGAAAAACCGATAAAAACGAAATAATTTTATTAAAATGTGTTCTCATTTTGTGTTATTAATAATTTTGGAATGAACATTTACGAAATATCATAATATTCAAAACTATTGAGTTTTGTTTGGCACTCTTTTGCCGACAGCCACAGAGGCTTTCTTCTGCTTAATGGTTGACGAAATTCTTCTGCTACCGATTGACAATCCAAAGAAAATGTGATATACTCATAGCTATAATCAAATGATACATTCAGCCAAAGGAGTCGAATATGAGGTCTGTTCAAGTGTATGAACGGGAACATTCTTTTCGCCTGTTGGATGCAAAGCAGAAAATCACCTGTATTTGGTATTTTCACAATCGAGCAGATACAGATCATCACCAGCATTCCTGCTATGAATTGCATGTATGCACGAAAGGATGTACACGGTTTATTCTGGATTTTCATGAAATCATAGATTTGCATCAAGGGGAATGGATTTTGTTGGGCAAGGGTGTGTTCCATGAGGAAAAAATCGTTGCTCCCTGTGGCGGATATTGTCTGAATTTTGAAATCACTGACTCGGATCCGACCTCCCCTTTTTATAATATTTCCACTCTGCATCACTACAAGGGGAATGATGATCCCATCATGGGTGACCTGTTGTGCCAGGTCATGCTTGAGGCGGAATGTCAAAAGCAAGGCTACGAGGAGTATTGTACAAGCCTACTGAACCAGCTGATGATCCATATCGCACGTTCCTGTAGTGATCTTCCGTCTCGGATGACGAGACAAGAGACACACCGAGTCGATAATCTCTTTGTCATGGATGATTTCTTTTATCAGATATTTCATTACGCGGATCCTCGGAATTTGACGATCGAGGCATTATCTGATAAATTACATATGAGCCCGCGCCATCTGAACCGCTTGTTGACGGAACAATATGGAATGAGCTTTACGGAGAAATTGCAGGCGGAAAAAATGAGATTTGGCAAATATTTGTTGGAGACTACGGATTATTCGATCGGTGAGATCAGTGAAATCTGTGGCGTGACACCGACGTATTTCATT
>JAFQOC010000294.1 GCA_017420845.1 Clostridia bacterium | reverse complement strand
TGATGGGGGCTTCGCCCCCATCACCCCTTTAAAAATTGAAACCCAACGCACCGAAAAACTGCAATTGGACATATTGTCTCACAAATTACGCGACGATCGAAAGGGCAGTCCCTTGAAACAGGACTGCCCTTTGAAAATGAATATGGCTAACTCAATATCCCTTCACTATCACGGAAACCTTTTCGGCGTCCAGCATCTTTGCCTCTTTAGGGAGGATCACACGGCAATCATAGCTCTTGGGAGCCGTTACGCGAAGGATAAAGCTCTCTTCGTCGTACCGCCAGTCGACGCTGACGAGCCCCTCGGGGGTCTCACGGGTGCCTCTCGCCCAGCGCAGGCCGCAGATGTGGGGAGTGATCTCCAATACAGGGTCACCCTCGCCGTCGGGGTCAAAAAGGGGGAATCCAAGACCCAGCACGTCCCGCATAAGGTGTACGCCCGCATGGGAGGTGAAGCCGTGGCAACGGGAAGAGGTGTCAATGATGCGGTTCTCCCACAGAGTCCCGGGACCCTCGGTCAGCTGGGGGATAAAGATGGCCAGCATATCCTCATAGCACTTGTCGTAACAGCCCAGACGGGTCAGCATATCCAGTCGAATACACAGACCGATAAAGAGTTGGCTGTCGCCTACCATGGGATCCTTGGCGAATACGGGAGCGGGCCCCATCTTGTCCCGTACCGTCTTGATCAGCAGGGGGGACTCCTCGGGAGTGAACAGACCGCACCACAGGGAGGTGTACGTGGCAGCCTCGCTGTAGCGACCGCGGCTGTGAAGACCGCCGCTCTCGTCCACCGTAAAGGAGTCGGGGATCAGACGCAGGGTCTCGGCTTTACCGCTATCCAGGATGGCCTTGCGGAGAATATTCCGGACAGTCTTTCCTTCGGTGACCCAATCGGGATGGCCGAAGGTTTCGCCCAGACGCTCCATCATGTAGGCGTAAAGAGCGTTGGCCGCCGAGGAAACAGGCTGCTGATGCTCTCCGAGGTTAGACATGGACCAATCAATGAAGAGCCAGGGAAGATTTTCAAGAAGTCCGCTCTTTCCGATAAAGTCACGGCTGCCCTTGACAAAGGCCTCAATACGGGGCTTGTGCTCCTCGCGGAAAACAATATCCCCCGTGCGGCGAATGAACTCGCAGACCTCCACCATGAGCCAGAAGGTCCAGGTGGTGATACCGGTCATATCCTTGTAGGAGGGCTTCAGGGCGGGGTAGACCTCGGGGAAGAAGCTATGGAACATGCCGTCGGCGGGGGTCAGTAGGAAGTTCTCGAGATACTCCCGCTCCACACGGTTATCCGAGAGCGTGAGAGACGCCGCCCGACCCGTCCAGAGGGAGTCGCATAGCCAGCCGCCGCGTTCACGCTCGGGGCAGTCCATAAAGATGTCCAGGGTGTTGAGGAGCAGGGTCTTTCTGGCGGCCTTGTACAAACGGTTGATATCGTCGTTGCTGCACAGGAAGGAGGCCCGCTTCTCATCGGGGTAGGAATCCTCCAGAACCGACAGGGAATGGACCGTCACCCGTCCTACACCGCGGAAGTATACCTGCATATACCGTGCCAGAGCGGGCTCCATGGTGACAAACTCGGTCAGCCCCGCAGGGACGTGGAGACGGGTCACGTTGTTGAAATAGTAGGGAAGGGTTCCGTCGGTGTCCATGATCTCGGAGCGGACAATGTCGATGACACCCGCCTGCTCGCAGGTGACGGCAATACGGATAAATCCCACGCGGCTCTCCCCGCCGTCCCAGGACGCGAAGTAATCCGTGGTATTTTCGGGGGTCAGTACCAGCCCCTCGCCGTCGAAATCGGCCCGTACCGTGCCGTTGGGATCCTCCACCGAGCGGCGGCAATCGGTGGTGGGACGCTCGGGCAGGGAAGCAAAGATGGGATGTCCCTTCTCGTAGAAGAACTCCTCGATCTCCAGCTCTGGATCCACCTTTACCGCGCCAAAGCCCGTGACCTCCTCAAAAAAATACTCCTTGAGGGTGGGCATCAGCGCCTCATGAGCCAGATAGACCGGTTCGTCACCCACAATGGACGCGTCTTGGAATATGCCGTAGCCTAGCTTCCAGAGATAGAAATCATCGTCCAGGGTGTAGATCTCTACGCACTCACGGCTGTGGGAGATGCGCTCACAAACGGGGGAACGGTTGATGGAGCAAACCTGCCAAGCATCCTGTCCCGTAGCGCAAATGACCTGACCGTCGGCCTCGATCTCGGCGATGAACAGGCCGTCCTCCAGGGTGCAGTCGTTGGAATAAAGGTTGTAGCCCGGCCAGTCGCGGCCGTAGGCAACCACCTCCACGGCGATGTGGTTGACGCCGTCAATGAGATGCTCGGTGATATCCACCTCGTCCACGCGGCAGTAGCCGTGGGCCGTCCGCGCGGGACCGTGCATGACCACCTCGCCGTTGACGTAGAGACGGTAGACGTTGCGGGCGGTCAGACGGATGACCGTTTGCTCGGGAGTAAAGCCGTCCTCGGATGTCAGATCCAGGGCGCGGTAAAAGCCGTATTGGGACACCGCAACAGGCTCGGGGGCGAGGGGGGACTCGGGTGTAGTCCCGGCGGCAGGGAAGAACACCGCCTTTGCGGCGGAAAAGGTGATGGAATTCATGAAAGCTCTCCTTTCGTGCGGAAACCCGCTGACTGTTCCTATTGTACCATATTTGACCGTTTTTTTCAATGTGAAATCCACCGAAATTCGTGTCGAAAAATTATTTAATTTATTTTTCAAAAAACTATTGACAAACAGAGAAACTTATGATATACTATACGAGTCGTCAGCGCAGAACGCACTGCCATTCATTCTGCCGGTGTGGCGGAACAGGCAGACGCAAGGGACTTAAAATCCCTCGGTGGCAACACTGTACCGGTTCGATCCCGGTCACCGGCACCAAGCCAAATTTATATATCGCGGGGTAGAGCAGTTGGTAGCTCGTCGGGCTCATAACCCGGAGGTCGTGAGGTTCATGTCCCACCCCCGCAACCAAAAAACAAAGGACACCGTC
>JAFQOC010000293.1 GCA_017420845.1 Clostridia bacterium | reverse complement strand
TACTCCTTCGAGGCCATGGAGGAGGACTTCTACGATGAGAGCGACCTTCAGAATCTCCACCACGAGATCGAGAAGATCGACGATCCCGCCGAGTTCAGCCCTTCCATGCTCTATTTGAGAAAGCCCCACTTCCGCCGCCTCGCCGTGGGGGAGACCCTGGAGATCCCCATGATGACGGGCAACGTCACCTATTCCATGCGTCCCGTAGAGGGAGAGGTAACCTTCTACGATTACGATCCCGCCATCCTCTCCATCGAGAACGGCAAGGCCACGGGTATCTCCGAGGGCTACACCTACGTCCGCGCCGCCTACAACGGTCTGTTCTGCGAGTTCCTCGCCTACGTGGACAATACCCGTCCCCATGTGACTCCCGATTGGAAGCCCCATCCCGAAAAGGAAGTCACCTCCTTCACCCCCCTCATCACCGAGTACGCCGCCTCCCTTGCCAAGCGGGAGATGAAGCAGCTCCGCGGTCTCGCGACCTATGCAGACGGCACCTGGTTCGAGGTCTGCGGCGACGACGGCGTGACCTACGAGAACCACGCCCCCGACCTCTTTGAGATCCGCCCCGACGGCAACATCCTGCCCACGGGCAAGCTCGGCGCGGGGAAGGTCACCCTGAAGCTGGGCGATCATGCCTTCGATATCACCTTCACAGTCACCGAGTGATCCCTTATCCCGCAAAAAAATCGGGAAATAGCGGAATGTTCACAAAAAAACTGTATACATTTGTTAAGATTTATAGTATAATAGTATGAATCTACAAAATGAGGTGATGTCCCATGAATCAGCAACCGAAATATCGCAGAATTCTCCTCAAGCTTTCGGGTGAGGCCCTGGCCAACGGGCAGAAGGACTCCATCCTGGATTTTACATTCATCGACCAAGTCGCCGCCGTGCTGAAAAAATGCCTGGCCGCCGGCGTTGAGATCGGCATCGTGGTGGGCGCGGGTAACATCTGGCGCGGCGCTACGGGGTCCGTGAAGATGGAGAGAGCCCGCGCCGATCACATGGGTATGCTGGCCACCACCATGAACGCCATTGCCCTGTCGGATGCCTTCATCCGTAACGGCATGGATACCGTGGTCATGTCCGCCGTGGAAATGGACACCTACGCCGACCACTACACCTCCCGCCACGCCGACCGCCTCCTGAAAGAGGGCAAGATCTGCATCTTCGCGGGCGGTACGGGTTCCCCCTACTTCTCCACCGACACGGGAGCCGCCCTCCGCGCCGCCGAGATCGGCGCCGACGCCATCCTCATGGCCAAGAACATCGACTACCTCTACACCGCCGACCCCCGCAAGGACCCCACCGCCACCCCCATCTACGACGTGACCTACGACGAGATTCTGGACAAGAACCTCCGCGCCTTCGATATGTCCGCTGTCATCTTCTGCAAGGATAACAACATCGAGTCCTACGGCTTCGGCCTGGCCGATCCCGAGAACATCTACCGCGCCGTCATGGGTGAGCCCGTGGGCACGCGGATGCACAATTGAGTCTCCCCATTGCCGCAAAACAAAAACATCAAAACACAGGAACATAGAAAGGAAACACCGCCATGAAGTACAATACCAAAGCTCTTGAGGGAAGAATGGACAAGGCTATCACCGCCTACGAGAACAATCTCGCCGACGTCCGCGCCAGCCAGGCCAACGCAGGCGTTTTGAACCGCGTGACCTTCGACTACTACGGAGCCGCCACCCCCATCAAGGATATGGCCGCCATCTCCCTGTCGGATGCCCGCACTCTGGTCATCACCCCCTACGACAAGTCCACCCTGAAGGCCATGGAGAAGGCCATCCAGATGTCCGACGTGGGCATCAACCCCCAGAACGACGGTACCGTCCTCCGTCTGGTCTTCCCCCAGCTCACCGAGG
>JAFQOC010000292.1 GCA_017420845.1 Clostridia bacterium | reverse complement strand
CGGATGAAGATCAGCCTTTCGGGTGTACAATAACCGTTCTACAACATACCGGCATATACAATACAAAAAGGTTGATACTATTAGATTCTCTGGGTTTTCATATACCCGGAAAGCTGTAGGAAAGTTGGTTATACACCCGATGCGCTGATCTACAAATGCTCGCCGAGCTTACTCGGTCTCATCACACCGCTTCGCGATCCCCCGCATCCGCTTGCGGATGGCACCGCATGGGGAAGGCAAAGAAACGCACCGACAAACCCAAATTTGAAGTCCTCCGCAAAAACAAAGACCTCATCAACAAAGGAGCCATACACTATGAAGCACTACCTCATCCCCGAGTCCGGCCACTTCTACAAGGCCAATCTACACACCCATACCACCGTTTCCGACGGCTGTAAGACCCCCGAAGAGATCAAGGAGATCTACAAGGCTCACGGCTACTCGGTGGTGGCCTTCACCGACCACGAGGTCATGGTGGACCACTCCGACCTGGGCGACGAGGGCTTCCTCGCCATCACCTCCTACGAGGTGGACACGGGCGGTCCCGCCCTGTACGGGGACTTCGGTGAGCATCCCTGCTACCATCTGAATTTCTACGCAAAGAACCCCCACGAGACGGATTACCCCTGCCCCAATCCCCGCTACGTCTGGGGAAACGCCCGCGCCTACGCCGAGGCGCAGGACTACTACAAGGGTGACTACACCCGCGTCTACTCGGTGGAGGGGCAGAACCACATGATCGCCGAGGCCCGTGCCAAGGGCTACCTGGTGAGCTACAACCACCCCAACTGGTCCAAGCAGTCCTACCCCGACTACATCGGCCTGGAGGGCATCACCGCTCTGGAGGTCTACAATACGGGCTGCGCCATAGGGGGCTGGACCCTGGACGAGAGCGACCACGTGTTGGACGATCTGCTCATGGCAGGCAAAAAAGTCTACCCTGTAGCCACCGACGACAACCACGGTGTCAACGATATGTGCGGCGGCTGGGTGCGCTTCAAGGCACCCGCGCTGACCTATGACGCCATCATGACCGCCTACGAGCAGGGCGACTTCTACGCCTCCTGGGGTCCCGAAATCGACGCTCTGTATCTGGAGGACGGTATTTTGAAGATGGACTTCCCCGCCGACTCCCGGGTCTGCCGCGTGGCCGTCCACTCCGCCTCCCGCTGGGCCGCCATTCGCTACGGAGAGGACATGACCCACGTCGAGGTAGACATGGCAGGCTTCTTCGGCGACATGGAGCGCCTGCGCTACCCCGCCGATCGGGGCTATTTCCGCGTAGTGATCTTTGACGACAAGGGGCGAAAAGCCATTACCCGCGGATATTTCCTGGATGAGCTGAAGTAATTCCACAAAAAGGAGCCAACATGAAGAACAAGAAACACAAGGGTGATCACGGAAGGCGCACCGAGCGTTACGCCGCCAAGAATCACCCCGCAATGAATCAATCAGCCTCGGCGGAAAAGCCCCGTCGGGTATTCCTGCGGAATTGGCTCTACATCTGGGCAACCTTCGGTATCGTGGTTGCCTGCGCGGGTGTAGCCACCATGGTCGGCGTGCTGGGTTGGTGGGAGAATGTTTTCGTCTCCATTGTAACCATTCTCGTGGGAGCCTTCGGATGTATGTGCATCTATGATCTCGCCCTTCTGCTGACCGACTGCGTTTCCTTCGGTGCGGGCATGGTCAACGCGGGTAAGAACGAGCAGGGACAGCAGATGATCTTCCACGCCGCTTCGGTCACTCGCCTGGAGATGCGGGACAAGGCCGACAAGGTCCTGCCCGATGACGCCCCCCTGTACAAGGACGCCCAGATGATCTTTGTCATGGAGAGCGGGCGGGTCAACCGCCGTAAGGTGAGTCGGCTGACACAAAAGCAGTACGCCCGAGTCAAGGCCGCCCTGAAGGCGGAGAAGACGTATAAAGGCGTGCTGTAAATCAAATTGCAGTTTATCGGTGAGTTTGAACATTCACGTTCCGCTCGCACCTTGGCAAGGGTGCTGGGGGCGAAGCCCCCTGAACAAAAAAAGCGAAGGGGGGCGGTGTCGGAGGGGGGAACGCCCTCTGACGCGCACCGGTAGGTGCAAGAAAGTTGTTGTGAGCCAAGGGATTTTTGGCAAATCCCTTGGCCGGTATGTTCCTCGATATATCCAATTTTCTTGCG
>JAFQOC010000032.1 GCA_017420845.1 Clostridia bacterium | reverse complement strand
TGGATGGAATGCATTCGAAGGCTGCACCAGTCTGACGAGCATCACTATCCCCGATAGCGTGACGAGTATCGGAGTGAATGCATTCTACGGTTGCACCGGCCTGACAAGCATCACCATTCTCAATGGTGTGACGAGTATTGGATGGAATGCATTCGAAGGCTGCACCAGTTTGACAAGCATCATCATCCCCGATAGCGTGACGAGTATCGGAGGGAGTGCATTCAGAGGCTGCACCAGCCTGACAAGCATCATCATTCCCGATGGTGTCACCAGCATTGAAGGGTTCACTTTCTCTAATTGCCCGAATTTGTCGTGCATCGTCGTTCCTAAGAGCGTGAAACGAATAGATTGTAGTGCATTCCCCAATACGCATGGTTATGGCGTTTATTATGTCGGTACTAAAGAAGAATGGAAATCCATTGAACTTGTCAATAAAGAGTCTACGTTGCATATAAAATATAATTATGTGCCCGAAGAATAAACAACAGTGCCCTGCGGTAATAAAACCGCAGGGCGTTGTTCATTCTACCATATTCTCGCCTATATTCTCGCCACCCCCGTCTCCCTCGCCGCTTGAATCACCGCGTCCGCCACCACGCGCGCCACCCGCTTGTCCAAGGCGGAGGGAATGATGTTGGTTTCATGTAGCTCGCTTTCGGGAATGAGAGACGCAAGCGCGTAGGACGTGGCCACCTTCATCTCCTCGTTGATACAGGAGGCGCGGCAGTCCAAGGCCCCGCGGAAGATGCCGGGGAAGGCCAGCACGTTGTTGATCTGGTTGGGGAAGTCGGAGCGGCCCGTACCCACCACCCGGGCACCCGCTTGGAGGGCCAGATCGGGCATGATCTCGGGGGGGGGTTGGCCATGGGAAAGACGATGGCATCCCGCGCCATGCTCGCCACCATGTCGGGGGTCACGATCCCGGGGGCAGAGACGCCGATGAACACGTCCGCGCCCGCCATGACGGATGCAAGATCGCCCGTCAGCCCGTCGGGATTGGTGATCTTCGCCATGTCCTCCTGGGCGGGATTGTTCTCAGGCTTGCCTGCGTAGATCGCGCCGAAGCGATCCACCATGGTCAGGTTCTTCACCCCCATGTTGAGGAGATGCTGCCCGATGGAGATCCCCGCCGCCCCCGCGCCGTTGATGACCACACGGACGGAGCCGATCTCCTTGCCCACCACCTTGAGGGCGTTGATGAGAGCCGCCGCCACCACGATGGCGGTACCGTGCTGGTCGTCGTGGAACACGGGAATGTCGCAAATCTCCTTGAGTCGGCGCTCGATTTCATAGCAACGGGGGCGGAGATGTCCTCCAGATTGATGCCGCCAAAGCTCCCCGACAGGAGGAAGACGGTGCGGACGATCTCGTCCACGTCCTTGGAGCGGATGCAGAGAGGGAAGGCGTCCACGTCGGCAAAGGCCTTGAACAGGGCGCACTTGCCCTCCATGACGGGCATCCCCGCCTCGGGGCCGATGTCCCCCAGACCCAGCACCGCGGTGCCGTCGGTGCCAAAGTATTTTCCCATGTACGTGATTCCTTTCCGGGTGGATTCACCATACAGTATATCCGTTTTGGGGTGGAGGCAATAGTCCTTTGGAAAAATTTTTTCGGAGGGAAGAGAAAAAAAGCTCGGCTACAACTTCGCGGTTATTGCGTTTCCACTTGCCTTATGGTATACTGATAGCACAGAAAGGAGAGAAGCATACATGTATCACCTGAATCAATTCTGTAATATTATCACAGCCCTCCGCAAGGAGCGTGGGTGGACACAGACCAATCTGGCCGATCGGATCGGGATCGCGCCCCAGTCGGTGTCCAAATGGGAGTGCGGCGTGGGATACCCCGACGTCACCCTGTTTCCCGTCATTGCCGATCTCTTTGGCGTACCCATCGGCGTCCTGTTCGGGGAGGGTTATCACGCAAAGGAGAACCAAACCGTGAAGCAAGAAGCATCAAATGAAAAGATCTACGTTTACGATCCGCTCCAAACCATTGATTTCAGCATCAACAACTGCTGTCGAATCCGTGTGATTGACGGTGTGCGGGAAAATGCCACCGTTACCGTGCAGGGAGACCCCACCTTTATGGAATACGTCCTTGTGGAAAAGGATGACGGCCGCCTACGGGTTACCGTGAAGAATCCAAGCGGCTCGGCCTTTCATTGGGAGCCCTACGATCGGGGCGGCTATGAGGGGGAGAACGTGATTACCGTTTATTCGGGGGTGGAGGATTCTGACTGCTATTCCATGAATATGCTGGATCTGGTCATGTCCCAGTGGAAGACCGAGGCGGGGTATGACGAATGGTTGATCTGCACCATGGAGGAGGCGAAAAGACTGTTCCCAAGCGAGAGTACGTGGTTTGATGAGAATAAGGAAGCGTTGTCTGCTTTCCGTATCACACAGCCCATGAAGTAATCCTCACCACAAGAAATCCCGCCGGGCCTTGAGGGTCGGGCGGGATCTTTTCATACGGGTATCATGACGGCTTATCCGAACAGCGGCTCTCCTGCCTCCGGGTTGGAGTAGCGGGTAAATACGGGAGACGTAATGACCCATGTGTACGAACCGGAATATCCCTTGCCGCCATCCAGGGTCCCCGTCTGCTCCTTCAGCAGGGCAGGCACGTATTCGATGCGCACGGTGGCAAAGGGCTTGTAGGCGTTGGGGGCCTGTACGTACACATGGCCCTGTATTCCGTTGATGCTGCCGCAGAAGCCGTCGGCATCTGCCCAGGAAACGTACATATAGG
>JAFQOC010000291.1 GCA_017420845.1 Clostridia bacterium | reverse complement strand
TCGCGCAGGCGGAGGTTCTCCTCGGTCATGCCGAGGCCAAGCAGCCAGTCACGGCAGAAGCCGCGCCAGTAGGCGAACCACTCCAGATCGGTGCCGGGCTCGCAGAAGAACTCCAGCTCCATCTGCTCGAACTCACGGGTACGGAACACGAAGTTACCGGGGGTGATCTCGTTGCGGAAGGACTTACCGATCTGACCCACGCCGAAGGGCATCTTGCGGCGGGTGGAGCGGGCGACGTTCTTGAACTGGACGAAGATACCCTGAGCGGTCTCGGGGCGGAGATACACGGTGTTGGAGGAGTCCTCGGTGACACCGATGAAGGTCTTGAACATGAGGTTGAACTTACGGATGGAGGTGAAGTCACCGCTGCCGCAGGAGGGGCAGACGATGTGCTTTTCCTTGATGTAGTTCATCATCTCGTCGTCGGTCCAGCCGGCGGGGTTGTCCTCCAGGCCATTAACGAAGGCGTAGTCCTCGATGAGCTTGTCGGCGCGGTGGCGGGTGCGGCAGACCTTGCAGTCCATGAGGGGATCCGAGAAGCCGCCCAGGTGACCCGAAGCCACCCAAGTCTGGGGGTTCATGATGATGGCGGAGTCCAGACCAACGTTGTAGCGGCACTCCTGGACGAACTTCTTCCACCAAGCGCGCTTGACGTTGTTCTTGAACTCAACGCCCAGAGGGCCGTAGTCCCAGGAGTTGGCGAGACCGCCGTAGATCTCGGAGCCGGGGAAGATGAAGCCGCGGTTCTTACAGAGTGCTACGATCTTGTCCATAGTCTTTGCGGAATTATCCATGATTCTATATACCTCTCTTACAGTATTTCGCGGAATTAAAAAATCAACTAGTATTGTACCACATGAAAGCGGATTTGTCAAGGGGAAAAGGGAAAATCTTGTCAATATGAGGCCATGGGCTCACTCACCCAGCCAATCGCCCAGTTTCTCGTTGGATACCACCGTAAAGCCGCCCGCTCCCAGGTTGAAGACCGTGGCCATGGGGGCGTCCTCGCTGGCGGATATGTAGGTGACCATGCCCGAGCGGTTCTTGACGGTGTTGATGCCGTCGTAGCCGAAGAGGGTCTCGCGGGTGGCCGTTCCCGCCGCCACATCAGCGACGAATTTGTCGTAGTAGGCCTGATCGGTGGACGCGCCGCCGCGGTTGTCCTTTTTGTCAATGACGAAGGAGACCTGGTAGCCCGCCATACCCCAGCCCACCAGCACGGTGTGGCGGCCGTTGCGGGCATCCCCGGGATTGCGGGTACCCATGGGGAGCAGACCGATCTCGGCATCGGTGGCGTTGTAGAGCTTTTTCATGTAGCCCCAGTCGTGGCTGTCGGGACCCGTGTACAGGCCGTGGTGGGTGATCTGGAGGGCATTACTCTTGAAAGCATCGGTCTCGCTGTTGATCCACGCCGCCTCCGAGGCCGCCTCGCTGGCATCGCCCATATGGAGGACGCTTTGGCCGTTGGCCTCGATGCGGAAGAGCAGGGAGGTGGTGTTGTAGTAGTTCACCCCTTCGGTGGAGTTGTATAGC
>JAFQOC010000031.1 GCA_017420845.1 Clostridia bacterium | reverse complement strand
GCATTTCGCGGCTCTCCTGTACAAGCGGGAGGAGGGCGGTGCGGCCGCCTGCTCGGTGAAGAGTGAAAGGAAAACGAACCGCAAGCCCGAAAAGTCGGGCGGCGGCAAGGGAAAGCCCAACTCGGAGGCTATGGCGGTGAGGCTCTTTGAGGAGTTCTGCCGCGAGGTCATGGGCGGGGTGCCCGAGTGGGTGGAGGACACGGTTCCCTGCCTCTTCGGGGACAAGCTGTACCTTACGCCCAAGGCTCTGTGCGGAGAGGCTGACCCCAAAGAGGCTCTGAAAGGACTTCGCGTGCTCCGCGCGGGGCTTTGCGTAGGGACAGTCGTAGGTCCGGACAAGGGGCGCGGGCGGTTTGAGCCCGACCATGCTCTGGCACTCTGCGCGGGGGCGGGAATCCGCTCCTTGGCGGTGGACTACGACTCCGCGGTGGCCTTTCTGCGGGGGGAGACACTTCCCTGCGGTCTGCGGGGGTGGCATACCGTGAGCTTTGGCGGGCTGGCCCTGGGCTGGGGCAAGGCCTCGGACGGGGTGATGAAGAATCACTACCCCAAGGGCCTGCGGTGGTAAATTGCAGTTTATCGTTCCGATAAACTGCAATAGTGAAATACGCCTTACGGCGTGTGAATCGCTCGCAAGCGAGCCTGAAATACGCGCGCAAGCGCATTTCACTTGGGTTTAGCGCGAAGCGATAAACCCAAATTTGCACCCATCCATACATACCATTTTCCGAAAGGACAACACCATGAAAACCACACCAAACACGTCCTCCCGTGCCGTAACGGGAAAGCTCCTGGCCTTCTCCGCCATCGGCGCCTACTTCGCCGTCCTCTTTGTGGGCGGCCTCATCGTCGGGGATAGGATGCCCGTCATCGCCCCCAATTTCATCATCTACCTGAATCCCCTGACCTACGCCATCGCCTGGTTGGTAACGGCGGGGATCCTCTTGGCCTACGGCTCCATTTCCAAGGCTGTGGTCTACAAATTCACTTGGGTGGCTTCCTTGGCCTTCGCCATCCGCAACACGGTTTCGGGAGGCAGCTATTTTCTCGCCTTCGCCATGTGCGCCTTAGCCATCGGCATGACGGCGGCCTGCGGTTGGGCCATCCGTACCGAGCCCGCAGGTAAGAAAAAGGGCTTCACCCTGTCCTCGGTGGGCGGTAAGATCACGCTGGGGCTCATAGCGGTGCTGATGGGAGGCTGGATCCTGTTTCTGCTCCTGTCCGCCTACCTTCGCTACGCCGGCTCCCCCTCCACCTCCACCGCTCTGTACATCCAGCTCATGGAGTCCCTGAGAAGCGGCTTCTCCTTTGATACCACATTGGAGTTCGGAGAGTCGGTCTCCCATCTGGCGGCTCACATATCTCCCATCTTCCTGGTCTACCTCCCCTTCTACGCCGTGATTCCTTCCCCTGTGACTCTGATGGTCCTGCAAACCGCGGCGGTCTGCTCGGCGGTGATCCCCCTGTGGATGATTGCCCGCAAAAAGGGACTCTCCCCCGCCCTGTCCCTGCTGGTCTGCGCTCTCCTTTGCACCTTCCCTGCCGTCTGGTGCGGCGCGGCGGGCTCCTTCCATGAGTACGCGCTGCTGCTCCCCCTGCTTTTGTGGCTCCTCTGGGCCCTGGAGACCAACCGCAAGATCCTCCCCTGGGTCTTTGCCGGCCTTATCCTCTGCGTGCGGGAGACCTGCGCCATTCACCTCTTTGCGGTGGGGCTCTACCACCTCATCACCAACCGTAAGGCCTGCGAGACCGACGTTTCCCTGCAGGATCGCCGCGCCAAGGGTCTGTGGCTCATGGGACTATCCTTCATCTACTTCACCGTGGCCATGATCCTTCTGACGTACGTGGGCAAGGGCACCCTCATCACACGCTTTGAAAACGTGACGGGTATCTACGCCACCGACTTCGGCACTCTCATCCGTGAGCTGATCTTCAATCCCGCCATCGCCCTGTACGAAATGCTCACTGAAGCCAAGCTTCACTACCTTCTGTGCTTGCTCCTGCCTCTGGGTCTACTCCCTCTGTTTAGCCGCAAGAAGGCAGGTCTGGTGTTCCTCCTGCCCCTCCTGCTTTTGAACCTCCTGTCGGATTTTCCCTACCACTACAATCCGGATTATCCCTACTCCTTCGGCGTAGCCGCTCTGGGGCTGTACCTCACCGTAGAGGCTCTTGCCACCCTGTCCGCCCTCCCCGAAAGGGCTCACCTCGTCAAGCGTCTGGCAACCGCCGCCGTGTGCTGTACCCTCATCATAGGCGGGCTGCGGGTAGCGGAATACACCCCCTTCCTCAACGACGCGCAAAGCGGCAAGGACGAGGCCAAGACCATCACCCGTGTCCTCGAAACGGTGGAGGACACCGCATCGGTCAGCGCCTCGGGCCATCTGCTGGCCTCTCTGGCCGCCCGCGACGAGATCTACACGCTGTCCCGGAACGTAGAGACCGACTACGTGGTGCTGGATCTCCGGGAGGGCTGGGAGATAGCCTCCGAAAAGAGCTACACGGTAGAGCACTACGAAAAGCTGGGCTATACCGTAGTGGAAAAGGCCGACGGAGCTTGCGTCGTGCTGAAAAAGAAGTAACCCGACTTTACCGCAACGCCCCTACGGGTAACCGTTCCATCTCTAGAATAACTGTTAAATTGCAGTTTATCGGTGCGTTGGGTTGCGACCATGC
>JAFQOC010000290.1 GCA_017420845.1 Clostridia bacterium | reverse complement strand
TCTCAAACACGGTCATGTGAGGGTACAGAGCGTAGTTCTGGAACACCATGGCGATCTTACGATCCTTAGGAGCCACGTCGTTGACCAGCTGGTCACCGATGAACAGCTCACCCTCGGAGATCTCCTCCAGACCTGCGACCATACGCAGGGTTGTGGTCTTACCGCAACCGGAAGGACCGACCAGGACCAGGAACTCCTTATCCTTGATCTCCAGGTTGAAGTCGGAAACGGCAGTTACGCCGCCGGGGTACTTCTTGTAAATGTGACGAAGAGATACACTTGCCATTTGAGAATTTCCTCCTAAAATATATTCTTACATAAAATTTATTCCTGTTGCGTGTCCTCGGGAGAGCCCAAGGGCACAGGATTGCACGTTGATATTATACCAAAAAAACCGGCAAAAAGAAAGAGTTTATTTCCCCAAACTTTCCACTTTCTATTTGTGCACCGTGCACAAATTATAGTGCCGGACGGGGGAGTCGCAAACCACTGTCGGAGTACTGTATTTTAATAAATTAAAACTTTTTTTGACGAACCTTTTTTTTCGGGGGACGGATGAACAGGCCGATGACCGAGGCAACCACAATTCCACCGGCGATACCCATGGCGATCTCCAGAGCCCGCATACCGGCTGCAGCGGCGGCGGTGTAGCTTCCGGTCACGAAATTGAACATGGTCTCATAGAGGGCACTGCCGGGGACCAGCGGAATAACGCAGGGCACCATGTAAACGGGAACGGGAACCTTGGTAAACCGCGCCATGATCTCGGAAAAGCCCGCGCCCACCAAAGCGCCTATGAGGTTGGGGAGCAGCTCACCTCCCAGGAAATGCCCTGCCAGCAGGTAAACAGCAGTCGTCAGAACACCGCCCAGAGTGGCCACGAACAGGCGGCGAGGATGAACGTAGAACAGAATGGAAAAGCCCAGAGTGCTGATGGCGGCGGTAATCAGCATGGTAACAGATTCTCTCATACGCCACCTCCGATCATACGATTGAACAGGGTCAGAGCGGCCATATAGCCCAGAGCGATCATAAGGGTCTGGAGAATGGTCTGAATGAGGCGCATAGTGCCCGATAGGGTATCGCCGCAAAGAAGGTCACGCAGGGAGTTACCAAAGGACAGGCCGGGGATCTCCAGCATGATGGTGCCGATGATGATCTTGTCCATGTGATGGCCAAAGCCCACCTCCACGCAAAGAACCGACAAAACCCCGGCGGCAAAGGAGCTGATCAGGGATTTGACCATGCTGTTGATGCGCAGGGGGCGCAGACGCGCGAACAGAGTCAGGAAAAAAGCGATGACGGCGGCAGCCAGACCGTCGAGAATGGTACCGCCAAAGAAAACGGCAAAGCCACCGCAGGCCAGCATACCACCGATGTAGCACAGCCATTCGGGAACGGGACGGTACACGCGAATGGCAGAAATACGCTCCCGTACCTCCTCGGCAGAGATAGGGCGGGCGCAGATGGTGCGGGACAGGGCGTTCAGCGCTTCAAGACGGGCCAAGTGGTTGTATGTATAGGGGACACGGCGGTTGCGGGTGGCCACCCGGCCATCGGGCATACGGATCTCGGCGATGATGAGGGAGGTAATGGCAAAGACCTCGGCTCGCTCGGCTCCGTAAG
>JAFQOC010000289.1 GCA_017420845.1 Clostridia bacterium | reverse complement strand
TAGCTGGCGGGCTCAGCAGCGGGGGTATAGTAGGCGGTGTCCACATAACAAAGGGTATCGGCGCTGCTGTACAGACCCAACACGTCACAGGCCAGGATCAAGCCAGGCTTCCCACAATAGGAATTGTTCCGCCCGCCGTTTCCGTAGTACCAGACGTGGAGGGTGATCTCGTTCTTCCCTTCCTTCAGGTAGGGCGCGAGATCCACCGTGTCATAATACCCGCATCCGGGTGCGCTTTCCCGAAACAGCCCGCCCTCGAAGACCGCAAGCTCACCGTTGACGAACAGCCAGTAACGGGTCTCACAGCCGATGCAGGCCTCGGCGGTATCGGGAAGCGCATTGATCTCGACCTCAAAGAAGAAATTGGCGCGCTGATTGCGGGTGAACTCGGCAGAAGGCCAGATCCAGGCGGCATTTTGTAAGGTCGGGTTGGTTTCCATAGGGTCGTCTCCTTTCAGAAATCAGGGCGGGATGGACTTCAAATTTGGGTTTATCGCTGCGCGATAAACCCAAGTGAAATGCGCTTGCGCGCGTGAAATATGCGCTGAAGCGCATGTGAAATACTCGCAAGCGAGTGTGAAATTTGCCCTTCGGGCAAGTTGAGGTGCAGAACCTTCGGTTCTGTCCATTATATTTAATAGAAACCCGTAGGGTTTCTTTCCGCAACTCGCCCAACGGGCGAATTTCACACGCGCATCGCGCGTATTTCACGCCGAAGGCATTTCACACGCCGCAAGGCGTATTTCACGATTGCAGTTTATCGGAACGATAAACTGCAATTTTTATCCCATCAGAACATCATCCGCTCCATATACTCACTCACGAACACGGGATTGGTGGCCAGCTCCACGATTTGCGTGTCCTTTGCCAGCCTCTCGCAGACCGCCCGCAGATCCTCGCAGAGCAGCAGCATAGCCGCCCCCGTCAGCGCGGCGTTGCCCAGCACCGTCACGCGGTCGGTGAGCTCCTCGGGAAGAAGCCCGATCTTCCCCGCATTCCCCACGTCCAGATAACTGCCAAAGCCACCCGCAATGTAGAGGGTAGCCACGTCACCGCAATCCAGACGGGCGGTGTGGATCAGGGTCCGCATCCCCGCGTGGATGGCACTCTTGGCCAGCTGTACCGCGCGGATGTCCTCCTGAATAACCGTCACAGGCTCGGTGATCTCCACGGGATCGTCCTCTAAATACCCCGTCTCGTCCAGAATCTCGGTGTCCAAAAGAGCCGCCACGGCATCCACCAGGCCGCTTCCGCAGAGTCCCACGGGGGCGCCCTCACCGATGACATGGGCTTGGATTTCTCCGTCCTGAACCCATACGCGGTCGATAGCCCCTGTCCGGCCACTCATGCCCATGGAGATCCCCGCCCCCTCAAAGGCAGGACCCGCGGCGGTGGAGCAGGCGTAAAGGATATTTTCATGCCACAGAACCATTTCCCCGTTGGTACCGATGTCGCAAAGGAGCGCCGTTTCGGGGATCTCGCGGAGATCCGAAGCCAGAGTAGCGGTCACCGTATCCGCACCGATGAAGGCGGCGATGCAGGGAGGGAGGTACACGGGCGCATCGGGAGAAAGAGCTGTCAGCCCCAGCTCCTTCGCGGTCAGCACCTCACCGAACAGCCGCTCGGCGGCAAAGGGGGCGTGGGTCAGAGGCTCCACGTTCGTCTCGGTGAGCAGATGGAGCATGACGGTGTTGCCCGTGATCACCACCGAATCCATGTCGGCAGTCTTTACCGAAGAGGCATCAGCCAGCTCGGTCAGCATCCCGTCCAAAGCGCGGCGGGTGATCCGGGCGATCTTGGCCGCATTTCCCGCCATCGCCGCTTCCATGCGGGAGATGACGTCGGCACCCCAGGCAGATTGGGGGTTGAGGCGGGAGGTCTCGGCCAAAAGCTTCCCTTCCCGCCCGTAGAGCCGCGCGGCCAGGGTGGTGGTGCCGATGTCGATGGCCACCCCGTACCCGCCCCAGGAGTGATCAAACTCCTTCCCGCTCATGGAGGCGGGAAAGGCCCCGTGGGTCACGATCTGCCCCCGCCCCTGCTCAGCTGTGGTGACGGTGCAGTCACCCATGACCGTCACACGGCAGGCCAAACGGATCCCGTTTTTCAGCTCGTCGGGGGAAAGCGTCCGCTTTTCGTCCTCAGTGGGGGCGGACACCTCGCCCATAACCGTCACGCGGCACTTTCCGCACTTGCCGTGACCGCCGCAGGGCATGGGGCCTGCTCCGTGGGTTTGGGTCAGGTCGCTCAAGGTCGTTCCGATCGGGCAGACGTGCGGGGTACCGTTCAGAGTCACTACGGCCATATTTTTCGCTTGTTCCATATCTGTTTCCTTTTGTTTATCCATCCTTCCGTCGATAGAGGACGCAGCACGCGGCCATCAGGATCAGAAGAGCGGGGGACAGGAGAACCGACTTACATCCCTTTTTGCCTGTGGTCTGCGTCTCGCTCTCGGAGGGTTCGGGAGAGGTCTCTGAGGGAGTGTTTACGCCGTCGTTTTCGGAGACAGTGCCGTCCTCGGTGTAGCCAGGAGCCTTACCCATGCTCAAGGTGGCGACCAACCGCTGATCGGGCCTGTAGTCCACTTCACCCGCGTCTCCGCCCAAAGCGGTCTCCACGCGGCCGCCCTCGAAGACCTGAGACTCGTAGGCGATATAGACGTTGTCAAATTCCATGGTCTGGGATCTCGTGGTGAAGGCGATCTGGGAGCCGGCGGAGTTGACGCGGGTTTTTTCCACGGTCAGCACCTCCTGACCGTTGGCGTCGCACAGCACGACCTTACCGTAATACTCCTGACCCGTACCGTCGCTCTCATAGATCACACCGGGCTCGTACAGCTTGGCCGAGCACATCAGGGTGTCGTTGAAGTAGATGGACAGGGTAGAGCCGTCGTCCACGGCGCGGAGCTTGAACCAGCCGTCAGCGTCGGGCTGGAATTTGCCGCCGTAGGGGAATTTATAGGAGGCGGAGGCCACGCCCAGACCGTCCTCGGCGTAACGCTTAACGCGGACGGTGATGGCATTGGGCTCGGGATAGAGTCCGATGCCCGAGCCGGCGGTGGAGGAGCCGCCGTACGTTTTGCCGCCGTTCTCGGCATACCAGTCCCACTCATAGTATGGGAACGACTGGTCGACGTTGAAGTTCGCGGGGTTCTTGGGAGCGTAGGCACCGGGCATCTCACCGCGGAGATAGACCGCGCTGTTTCCGTAGTCCACCATGTGCATATCCGCGGAGAATTCATAGGAGCCCTCCACGTCGTTCCACGTGCGAAGGTCGGTATAGCCCTGAAGCCGCAGGAAATTACCGTTCGTTCCCTTCATGATCATACAGGAGGAGGCAGAGGTACCGCCCACCAGCTGGAACTGCTCGGCCATGGGCGTATCCTGTACGCTCTTGGCGACCTGATAATCGTCGATACTGTACAGCACGTCGATCTTGACGTCCTCAATCTTGATGTTCATGTCCGCGTCGGGCTGCGCCACGACCGAGCCGTTGGCGGCCGCCTTGCCCGCGTCGGAGGTCAGAACCGTCTTGGCCACGGGCCCGGTGGTGTAATCCTCACAGATGTACAGGAAGCCGAAACGGTTATCGGGGGCGGTATCGCCCAGATCCATAAAGGCCATGGGATCGCCGTTGTCCACCGAATTATCCGCCCACTTGAAGATCATCTTGTCCACCTTACCGCTGATACCCAGCAGCTCCTTGGAGAGGCGGAGCGTCATGTACGCGCCCTCTGTGTAGTAGTAAGCGCCGCCCACCACCTCGGACTCAAAGGTGTTACCCTTGAATTTCTCCACGGTGACCACGAAGGAGTCGCGATCACGGTTCAGAATATAGTCGTAACCCTCCCAGCCGGTAGCGTTGTCGCCATCCACGTTGATGTAGAGGTTCATCCACTCGGTGTTGTTGTCGATGATGAGATCGTGGGTAGTCTTGACCAGGAAGTACAGGTTGTCCTCGTCCTGAGAGACCTTGGCGTACTCAAAGTCGTTACGGCCGGTATTGTTGATGTAACGGAAGTCAGCATCGTAGGATATGGTA
Organism: Clostridia bacterium; assembly: GCA_017420845.1. Lineage (GTDB taxonomy): Bacteria > Bacillota > Clostridia > Oscillospirales > CAG-272 > CAMEON01. The sequence goes on along the minus strand of JAFQOC010000289.1, from coordinate 5,246 downwards.
TTGCGGTGCTCAATGTCGTAAACAGAATCCATGTAGGCCATCTCGATGGCATCCCACTCGGACAGGTCGTAGATGTTCAGAGAGGTCTGGTGGTCAGCCGCGGGGGTAGCATTGATACCCTTGTACTGACGGATGTAGTCCACCATCTGATAGTAGTAGTTATCACCGATGCCGTAGCCATCCTGATTGCGCATGGGCTCTCCGTCGCGGGAAAACTCACAATTGAACTGATCCACGTAGTACCACTTGGCGGTGGTACCGGCCATGTTCTGGTCGGTGTCCGCGTGGAAGCAACCGGCAATCCACTCGTTCCAGCCCGTGATCATCATGACGAAGGGCTGGTCCTCCTTGACGCGCTCATTAACGAGGTAGCTCACCGCGCCAAACTGGGACTCAAAGCCCAGACCCAGCTTTGCCTGCTCCACCGAAGAGAACCCCATATCACCCTTACCGTTGTTGGGCTGACGGCCGTTGACGAAGCTGCGCCCCTTACCGGAGGTGGGATGGTGACCCAGCGCCACGCCCAGAGCCTCGTATCTGCCCTTGGCGTCACGTCCCCAGCCTCCGTTCTGCAGCTCGACCTTACGGGCCGAGGACTCGGGTCTGTAGATGTACTCCTGGAGCCAAGGCCAGTAATTATTCTGATCGACCCAGGCCCAGCTTCCGCGGACGGTAAACTTCTCGTCCACGAGCTTCTTGACGTCCCCTGAAAGACCGGAGTAGTTACCGAAGGTCAGAGGCTTGCCCTCCCACTCAAAGAACAGCTCCTTGTACTTGTCCCAGTTTGCCTCGGAGTAGACCGAGGTAAACAGAGTCTTCATGTTGGACTGGAAGGTGGAAGCATTATCGCCGTTGAAGAAAACGATCTGGGGAGTGTCGATGCCCTCGCGGCGCATTTCCAGCCAGGTGTCAAAAAGGGCAATATGACCGGGGACAAAGACCTCGGCGTTGGAAACGTCCAGATAGATGAAATCCACCCCCGCCTGCTCCAGCATGTAGGCGTGCTTGCGGTAGACCCAGGTATCGGTATTGCGGTAGTAGCCGAAGTAGGGCTCGGCCCAGTAGGCCTCGCCGCCGTGCTGATCAATATACTGAATGGCGTTCTGGGCACCCATCTCCAGATAGAGCTTGGTGTTGTCCTGTACGTGTACGCCTGCGCCCACCCAGCAGAGGAAGTAGAACAGGCCCACGTAGCGGTTCTCCTTGGGGTCGCCTGCCTTGGCGTTGTCGGCAACCGTGCGGTCGAGATCGTCGGTGGCCGTCCACGTGGAGTAGTCAATGGTGCGAATGCTCTCGGCGGTGGGAATCTCCCACTTCTCTTCTACGTTTGTGAAGACCACATTGTCCACGTAACCCGCGAGATCGTCCATATGCAGGGAGAAGTAGCCGGTAGGATACAACTCACACTTGTCCGTCTCGGCCTTGACAGCCCCGCTTCCGTCGCAGATGGCGAGATAGCCCTCTTCGGTATACTTGACCGACGCGATCACGGCTTCCCCGGCGGTCAGGGTCAGGGTATCCACGCCGTCGTGGAGGGTGATCTTCTTGGCCTCGGCCAGGGAAACGGACATGGGAACGGTAGCCTCCAAGCCGCACTCGGGCTCATAGATCCGCATGGAATCTCCGCCGTCGAAGGTGAACCAGATACCGCGCTTGGTATGATCCGCAGCCGTGCGGGAGGTACGGACACCGAGGTACACGGTGCCGCCTGTCAGCTTCAGATCAAAGGAGAGGTAGCCATCCTCCAGGCCGTACTGGTCGCCCAGACAAACGGCAGAGCCAAAGATGAAATCCTTGCCCTCCTGGGTCGTCATGGCACCGTCCACGATCTGTCCCGCGGAACGTCCCATGACGATGGCGGAATCGCCGGCGTAGTAGTTCATCCGATCCATGGAGAAATCGTAGCTGCGGGTAATCACGGTACGCTTGGAAAAGCCGTAATCATATCCGCCCTTGTGCTCCGTAATAGGGGTTCCGTTATAGGAGGAGGGAGGGGCGGCCGTGACCGTTACGGGAACGGCAACGGCAGAGCCCGCCAGCATGAGAGCCGCCAGCGCGGCGGCGGCGATACGCTTGTATAGTTTCATGGTTTGCTCCTTGAAGTGAATCCGCGATTGCGCTCCACTATTGGTTTTTTGATGGATTCTTGAGGGCTTTTAACGAAGGGGTTCGGGAAAAGGCTTCGAAATGTTTGCCGAGGACAAGCCTGCGCAGAGCGAAGCGAGAAGACTTTCAAGAAGTATCTCTGACGCTCTTACAGATCGAACAGCACCGCGCCGAAGTAGGTCACGGTATCCTTGCCGTTGATGTATTTCATTCCTGCGGTGGGAGCGAGTTTTGACACATTGACGCCGTAGGTCTCAAGGGACGCCACGGCCAGATCGGGGTGGCGGCAGGGCTCTCCCGTCCGCTTGGCGCAGACCTCGCACATGCGGCACCCGCCCGCGCCCAGATGGAGGACACGGGGGAGATTTTCGGCGCTCAGCTTCTCACGGAGCTGAATCATGAGCCTGTTGTGGGCCACTCCGGCCTCCATCATGCCCTCGAAATCATAGCTGTCCTCCAGCTCGGAAACGGTCTGGTAGACCAGAGCGTAGGAGTAGGTACGCAGAGCAGCCATGAGGTCGCGGATGTCTCCCGCGTCGGGAGGGCACATCCAGTTGCGGCCGTAGTTGCCGCAGACGTTGGCGGCGCAGAGGTCGCGGAAGGAGGCGTCGGTCTCCATGTCCTCTACGGGTATGACCGTGGCGCGAAAGGCCCCCAGGGACAGGGCCAATCCGGTGAGTTTATCGAAAAGCTCCTTATTATCCATAGTATTCCTCCACGGCGGCAAAAAAAGCGTCCAGATTCTCCCACGGGGTGGCGGGTGGAATGTCACAGCCCGAGGAAATGACGAAGTTGGGATAGGAACAGCACTTGCCCATGACGGCAAGAGTCGCCTCCCGTACGGTTTCGGGAGTCCCCTGACGGAGAACTCCGGCGGGATCCACGTTGCCCATGACCACAGTGTCGGCGGGCATCCTCTGCATCATATCGGCCATGTCGATGGAGTTGCCGAAGTGATAGGCGTCCGCCCCCGTGGAAAGGATGGACTCGGTCATGCGGAGGACGTTGTCGCCGCAGTTGTGGTAGACCACGATAAACTGCTCGTCCTGCACCGCCTCCACGATCTGTCTGACGTAAGGCGAGGAGAACTCCTCCTCCAGGGCGGGGGAGAGAAGCCCCGACACAGGCTCGGCCATCATGATGCCGTCCGCCCCCGCGGCCTTGTAGGCCTTGGCGTACTCAATAAGGAAGGCGGTGCACTTTTCCAGCACGGTGTGCACCATATCCGGCTCGTCGTAGCAGTCCATCATGATCTCGGTGACGTCCAAGAGGCGGGCGGCCAAGGAGAAGGGGCCGATGATGCCCGCCAGCACGGGGCGGTCGGTGATGATCTCTACGGCCTTGCGGATGGACTCCACGTAAAGTCCCGAGCGGGCGGTACCCACGGCGGGGACCTCCAGGGCGTCGGCCTCGTCCTCGTCGCCAACCAATCGGCCCACCACGGTGGGGACCTCGTCATCCGACACGCGGACAGTAGCCCCAAAGCACTCGGCTTCCACCGACAGGTCCATCAGGGACACGGCGGCGGCGGAATTGACCCTCTCGGCCACCAGCTTCATACCCCGCGCCTGGCGATCGCTGTCCGAGATCAGCTCCCGGACGGTGACACCCAGAAGAGACACCGAGGGAAAGGAGAGGATGGGTAAGGCGGTCTTTCGGTCTGCCGAAATCATATCGGACAGCCATTGTTTCATGTTGCGGTTCATGGATTTCTCCTTGTTTATCAGTCGGTATGGGGAAATGCAAAATGCTTCAAATTTGGGTTTGTCGCTGTGTTTCGGTTGGCACGAACGCCTGTAGGGAGCGACGAGGGCGTCGTTCCCTACAAGTCTTGTCTTAATCCTTACCGTAATACTCGTCCATCACGTCGCTGACGGTCTCAGCCCATACGATGAGGTTTTGGGGCTTGCCGGACACCGTGGTAATGTCCTTCAGCACGTAATCCATGGGACAGCCGTACTTCTGCATGGCCTTCACCGTCTCCTCGGCCTCGCGGCGGATGAGGGCGGGATCGGTGTCGTGGGCCACGTGGGAGGGATTGGGCTTGCGGGCGGCCACGTAGTCCCCGCGGATTTGCTCGGCGCAACGCTCGGGGTTTGCCCAGGGGGACACGCCGATCTTGCGGAGGTTGGGGATGGTCTTCAGCAGCTCAATGCGGTCGTCCAACGGCTCACAGCAGCCGTAGTAGGTGTACCCAAAGCGGGAGGCCAGAGGCAGGATATAGTCCAGCTCGAACTCCTTGAACATGGCGGGGGAGATGCTGGAGAAGGACTGGGCCATACCGCGATACCACGTAGCCTTTAAACCGTCCTCCGCCAGCCCCGACACGGCGGCGGGAGTGCAGTGGAGATTTTGAATATGGGGATCCACGTGGAGGTTGTCTTCGATGAAGTCCAGCTGGGCGGTGGTACGGGCCACCATCTTCTCCATGATGGCATGGAGATACTCGGGGCGGTCGTACATATCCTCAAAGATGGGCTCCACGCCGCGCAGGCGAGTCAGCACGTCCCAGAAGGCGGAGTAGAGATAATCCACCCCCGCCAGACGGACGGGCATGGTGTCCCCGAAGAGGTCGGTGAAGTAGGCCATGTTAGCTTCATCGTTCTCGGGATGAGCCTTCAGTACGGGGGGGATTGATCCTTTCCAGACAGGACTCGTCAGCCATAACGTCGGCGTAGCCGATGCCCTTGCCGTGGGCGCGGGTCTCGTCGGACTTCAGCCCCAGGGGGTTCATGGAGTAGCTCATACGCACCGTCCACTCGGCAGGCATGATGAGGTCGGCCTTGAAGTATTTCTTCTGGTACAGAGCGCGGCGCAGGACGGTCTCGGCATGGCGGGCGCGGGCGTCCTCGCAGACGGGATTCAGCTCGTCGCAGTGAAGCTCGTGCCACGGGATCTCATCCAACAGCACGGGAGGACGGACTATTTTGAGATCGTTGGTATCCTTCATGCGCTTATTGGCCTTGATCTGCTTTTCGGAGGTGGCCAGCTCCATGTAGCGCTTGGCCAGATCGCGGATGATGAATTTATCTTGCATGGGGGGTCTCCTTGGATTTGATGTGCTTTGAGTGATTGCGAATGCATCAAATTTGGGTTTATCGGTGCGTTGGGTTGCGGTAAGGCGGGGTGCAGGGGCGGAG
>JAFQOC010000288.1 GCA_017420845.1 Clostridia bacterium | reverse complement strand
CCCGCAAACTTTTGGAAAAGTTTGATCAAAACTTTCATCCTGTGAGAGTGGCCCGTTGAGGGTTGCTTAACCCATTTTTCATCCGATTTTAACAAAATTGAAGGATAAAACCATGAACGTACCCGAGCTTTACGGCTCACGCGTCTTTAACGACGACGTGATGCGTCAAAAACTTCCTAAGGACGTCTATCGCTCCTTGACCAACACCATCGCCACCGGCGGTGTCATTGACCCCGCTATCGCAGGCACGGTCGCCACAGCCATGAAGGACTGGGCAATCGAAAAGGGCGCAACCCACTTTACTCATTGGTTTCAGCCGCTCTCCGGCGTCACGGCAGAGAAGCACGATGCCTTTATCTCCCCTTTAGGCGATAAGGTCATTATGGAATTCTCCGGCAAGGAGCTGATCAAGGGCGAAAGTGACGCCTCCTCCTTCCCCTCGGGCGGCCTGCGCGCCACCTTTGAGGCCAGAGGCTATACCGCCTGGGATCCTGCGTCCTATGCCTTTGTCAAGGATGGAACGCTGTACATTCCCACCGCCTTCTGCTCCTATACGGGCGAGGCACTGGATACCAAAACGCCGCTTTTGCGCTCTATGGACGCGCTCAACGTGCAGGCGCTTAGTATTCTGCGTCTGTTTGGCGATATGACTACCTCGCGTGTTTGTGCAACGGTCGGTGCAGAGCAGGAATATTTCCTTGTAAACAAAGCGTACTTCGACCGCCGCAAGGATCTCTCCTACTGCGGCAGGACTCTGTTTGGTGCACCCGCACCCAAGGGTCAGGAGATGGAGGACCATTATTTCGGTCCCATCAAGCCCAAGGTGGCCGCCTTCATGGACGAGCTGGACGAGGAGCTGTGGAAGCTGGGCATCAACGCCAAGACCGAGCACAACGAGGCCGCCCCCGCCCAGCACGAGCTGGCGCCCATCTACGCCACCACCAACATGGCGGTGGACCAGAACCTCATCATCATGGAGCATATGCGGCTCATCGCCGAGCGCCACGGGTTGGTTTGCCTCCTCCACGAAAAGCCCTACGCGGGGGTCAACGGCTCGGGTAAGCACAACAACTGGTCCCTGTCCACCGATGCCGGCAAGAATCTGGTAGATCCCGGCAAGACCCCTCGTGAGAACACCCGCTTCCTCCTCTTCCTCGCCGCCATCGTCCGCGCCGTGGACGAGTACCAGGATCTGCTCCGTATGTCGGTGGCCTACCCCGGTAACGACCACCGCTTGGGTGGCTTTGAGGCTCCCCCCGCCATCATTTCCATGTTCCTCGGGGAGGAGATGGAGGACATCGTCAATTCCATCGTAGAGGAGCGGGTGTATGAGGATCACAAGGCGGCGACCATGAATCTGGGTATCCCCTCTGTCCCCACCTTCCGCAAGGACACCACCGACCGCAACCGTACCTCTCCCTTCGCCTTTACGGGCAACAAGTTTGAGTTCCGCTCCCTGGGCTCCTCCCAGAACATCGCCATGCCCAACGTGGTCATCAACACCGCCGTGGCCTCGGTGCTCTGCGACATGGCCGATACCCTGGAGGCCGCCGTGGCGGGCGGTGAGGACTTCTCCGCCGCGGTTGCCAAGGTGATCAAGGACACCCTGACTGCTCACAAGCGCATTATCTATAACGGCAACGGCTACTCCCAGGAGTGGATGGCCGAAGCCGCCCGCAGAGGTCTTTCCAACCTCCGTACCACGGTGGAGTCCTGCGAGGTGCTGACAAGTGAGAAGTCGGTGGAGCTGTTCACCCGCTTCGGGGTGCTGTCCTCGGTGGAGCTTCACGCCCGCCAGGAGATCCTGCTGGAAAACTACGCCAAGGTGCTCAACATCGAGGCCCAGACCATGATTCTTATGGCCAGCCGCCAGATCATCCCCGCCGTGGAATCCTATATCACCAAGCTGGGTAAGGCCGCTCGCGCCAAGCTGGATATTATGGGAGACAACGCCGCCTGCGTGCGCATGGAGCGGGAGCTGATGACCCGTTTGTCCGAGCTGAACACCGCTGCCTACGACGCCGTCGCCGCCCTGCGTCAAGCCGACCGCGAGGCTATGGCCGCGGGGGATGCCCACGCTGTGGCGGTAACCTTCCGCGACAAGGTGGTGCCCGCCATGGCCTCCCTCCGCGCCCCCGTGGACGAGATGGAGACCCTGGTATCCTCCGAGGATTGGCCCCTGCCGACGTATGGGGAAATTATGCATAAGCAATGAGAACAATCTCCAATAAGGGTGCCTGCCTTCTCATTGAGTTTCGGCAGAGGACGACGTATGGGGAGATCATGCATAAGCAGTGATCCGCTATGGAATACGAATACCGCCCCTGCCGATTCTTCTCGGCAAGGGCGGTTGCTTTGTTTCATATGGAACAGGGTGGGGTTTCAAATTTGGGTTTGTCGGGATGTTTGATTGGATGCTTTTGTCTACCCCTCACTCCGCCGTCATATAACACCGGAAGAAGATCTCATACACCGTCCCCCCGTCATAGTTAAAGCTGACGAAATGCCGTCCATTCACGTAGAACAGGCTCTCACTCTCATGGGGAGTAGGCAGGATCACCTGACAGACCCGGTTTCCCTCCCAGTCAAAGGTATCCAGGATATTCTGACCCGCTCCGCTCATGGGGAAATAGATGTAATTCTCGTCCGACCCCATGCCCTGGGCTGTGTAGCCCTCCAGCTTGGTGCGCTCATGGGAGGTCACGTAGCCCAGATCCTTGTCCAGCATATGGAGGGACTTACCGCCCTGGCTGATGGCGTAGGCATTCGTGGCGGGGTTGTAGGAAATAGCCCCCGCGCCCTTTTCGATGTTCACGTCCTCGATGAACTCCAGGGTATCGGGGTTGACCAGGGTAATGATTTTTCCCTGCTTCTGGCCGTGGGCCACCACCAGAAGGTTCTTTTCGGTGTTGAAGGTCATATCGTTGGCGTGGCCCAGATTCATGGGCTCCGAGACCGCCACGAAGGAGCCGTCGTCCAGGCGGTGCTTGGCGATGACCGCTCCCGAATCGTCAGAATTGCGGAGGGCGATGTAGACGAAGGTGCCGTCCGAGGCCGCGCCCTGGGAGATGCTGTACTGGCCCTGCTTGGGGGTGTGAAGGATCTCGGTATAGTCGGCGGTGGGGGTGAGGCCGTCGGCCACCATGTCCCCTACGGTATAGGGCTTGTCCAGGGTCACGGTGAAACTGTCCTCGGGGAGGATGATGAGTTTTCCGGCCATAGTCCGCTCGGGGTTATCCAGCACCCTGTCGCAGAAGTCCTTCAAAGCCTTGACGGTCAATACGTCGTCCGAGCCGATAATGACGATCTTACGACCCACCACCTGTACAGCGTAGCTGTTGGCGGGCAGGGAGGCCTTGACAGCGGCGGTCTCCTCGTAGGGGGTCTCCCCGATGAGGAAAGAAACGGCATTGCTGTCCGAGGTCTCGCGGACGCGGGTGATGCGCACCATGAGATCCGTCTTGCTCTTGATGCGGTCACGGAACCCCTCGGCACTCTTGAAGACAGAATCCGAGGCGGGGCCCTCCCCCCTGTTGTAGTAGGCAACCAGAATGCGCCCGCTGTTCTCGGCGTCGATGACCAGCTCGGTGAGGGCGGGTTCGGGCTCGGTGGGGGCTTCGGTGGGAGCTTCGGTAAGTTGCTCCGTGGGAGCCTCCGTGGGGGTCCGGGTCGAGGGCTCGGCGGTGGTTCCCTCCTCCCCGGCCGTGGTGTCGGTGGCAGGAATCTCATCACAAGCCACAAAAACGGCAAGGCACAGGATCAGCGCAATGAACAGGATCAGGTATTGTTTCACAGTCTTCTCTCCTTTCCTCGAGGGATTCCCCGCGTCAAAAACCTTCAGCCCCCGTCGGATGACCCCGACGAGGGCTTGGATCATATCAGGTCACACACTTGAGAGTCAGTCTTCCTTCTTCTTGAGGGTGATCACGGCACCCGTAGCCAGCACAGCCACAAAACCTACAGCCACGGTAGCACCGCAACCACCCTTAGGAGCCTCGGTCTCGGTGGGAGCCTCGGTAGGCGCGTCGGTTTCAGGCACGGTGGGG
>JAFQOC010000287.1 GCA_017420845.1 Clostridia bacterium | reverse complement strand
TCATTTTTTGTTCCTCCGTACGTTTATTTCATCAAAGCCTTATACCGTAAGGGAAAACGCGTACTTGACGGTTATCTTGTGTCCTTGCGATATTCGGTTATGACGTTCAAATCTCATAGTTCGTACGGGGTTCATATTGTTGACCATCTGGCCACCGATGGAACCTGCCTGGGCGGAGGTCAGCTGACCGTTGTAGCCCTGATTCAGGGTAACGCCGACCTCATTGGCGGCCTCCATCTTGAACTGGTTGAGTGCCTGCTTAGCCTCGGGAACGAGGGTCTTATTGCTTCTTGCCATGGTAATTGACTCCTTTTTTGAATCTCTTGCTCGTACCTCTGCCTTAGCGCCGCGACTCGACGCGCCAAGGGAACCGCGTTTCGCTTTTCCGCGCAACGCAACGCCTTTCGCCGCAGACTCGGCAGGGGGACTCGCGAATCTATATCATCGAGACTCCGAGGGACTCGCCGCGGCCGTCCCTTCGGACTCTCCGCTTCTTTCGCCCTGTCGTGTCTCTGGTATTATTGTGGACGGATATTTGAAAAACATGAATGGAAAAAAAACACAATTGGCCTTTTTTCACCCGATTCTTTCGCTCAAATTTCATGCTTCATACGATTGCATTATGTTGCCCCACAGACTACCGATGGAATTGGCCCGACGGGGGGCGGACCGCTGCAGCTCGGATTCAAGGTAACGCTGACCTCATTGACGGCCAACAACATTGACACCACCCCCATAATGTGCTATAATATACCCATCCCATCCAATAAAGGAGCTCTCATGAAACTGATCCATCTCTCCGACCTGCACCTCGGCAAGCGAGTAAACGAATACTCCATGCTGGAGGATCAGACCGACATCCTGTCCAAGATCCTGACGGTCATTGATGAAGAGAAGCCCGACGGTGTGCTGATCGCCGGGGACGTTTACGATAAGTCTGTTCCCTCGGCCGAGGCGGTGGTCCTGTTCGATGAATTTCTGACTCAGTTGGCCGGGCGTGATCTGGAGGTCTTCATCATCAGCGGCAACCACGATTCCCCCGAGCGCATGGCTTTCGGCTCCAGACTGATGGACCGGAGCGGCATCCACATGTCTCAGGTCTACAGCGGTAAGGTCACGCCCTACGTTCTGACCGACGGTCACGGCTCCGTCTACGTGTATATGCTCCCCTTCGTCAAGCCCGCCCACGTGCGCCGCTTCTTTGGCGAGGAGATCCTGACCTATACCGATGCCGTGGCGACCGCCATCGACCGCATGGAGCCGGATCCCACCGCCCGCAATATCCTGATCACCCACCAGTTCGTCACGGGAGCCTTTCGCTCCGAGTCCGAGGAGATCTCGGTGGGCGGCACCGACAACGTGGACGCTTCGGTGTTCGAGGGCTTCGATTACGTGGCGTTGGGCCACATCCACAGCCCCCAGAATTGCGGCTCGGAGCGCATCCGCTACTGCGGTACCCCCCTCAAATACTCCTTCTCCGAGGCTAAGGACCAAAAATCCGTCACGGTGGTAGAGCTGGGTGAAAAGGGAAGCCTGACCGTGCGGACTGTCCCCCTGATCCCCAAGCGGGACATGGTGGAGATCAAGGGAAGCTATGAGGAGATTACCCTCAAGAGCTTCTATGAGGACACCACCTACCAGGACGATTATTTGCATATCACTCTCACCGACGAGGAGGACGTGGTGGATGCCATCGGCAAGCTCCGCGTGATCTACCGCAACCTCATGAAGCTGGACTACGACAACAAGCGCACCCGCAGCGCCGCCCACGTGGAGGGCGCCGAGGACGTGGAGACACGGTCTCCCCTGCAGCATTTCGCGTCCCTGTATGAGCTGCAGAACAACCAAGCCATGAACGACGAGCAAAAAAACTTTATGGAAGCGCTGATCGAACAGATCTGGGGAGGAGAAGCATGAGACCCATCAAATTGACCTTGTCTGCCTTTGGCCCGTACGCTGGGCGGACCGAGTTGAATTTTGACAAGCTGGGCTCCAGTGGCCTGTACCTCATCACGGGTGACACGGGCGCGGGAAAGACCACCATCTTCGACGGTATCACCTATGCCCTGTACGGTGAGGCCAGCGGCGACGTGCGGGACGTCACCATGTTCCGCTCCAAGTACGCCGCCCCTGAGACCCCCACCTTCGTGGAGCTGACCTTTGCCTACGGCGGGAAGGAATACACCGTCAAGCGCAACCCCGAGTACGAGCGCCCTAAGGACAGGGGCGAGGGCATGACCATTCGGAAGGCCGATGCTGAGCTTCATTACCCCGACGGTCGGGTGGTCAGCAAGAAAAAGGACGTGGACAAGGCTCTGGTAGAGATCATGGGCATTGACCGCGACCAGTTCACCAAGATCGCCATGATCGCTCAGGGAGACTTCCTCAAGCTCCTGCTGGCCTCCACCGAGGAAAGAAAGGCCATATTCCAGAAGATCTTCCGCACCGGGTGCTACAGGGAGCTGCAGGAGAGGCTGAAGTCCGAGACCATCGCTCTACAGGGAAAACACAAGGAGCTGCGAAACAGCATCCGACAGTACGTGGCGGGGATCGTATGCGAGGAGAGCGACCCGCTCTATTTGCAGGTCAAGCGCGCCAAGGAGGAGGGGATCCCCACCGAGGATACCGTCGCCCTCCTGAAGACCCTGATCCTGCTGGACGGCGAGACCGAGACCGCTCTGTTCAAGGAGTCCGAGGAGCTGGGCGTGGAACTGCAACAGGTGACCGCCCGCCTGTCCAAGGCCGAGATCTGGGATCAGGCCCGCGCCACCAAGGAGGCCTCCGCCACCGCCCTGACCCAAGCCCTGGCACAGCTGGGGGTCTTGCGGGAAGCCCTGATCGCCGAGGAGGAAAAGAAGCCCCAAGTCTCCGAGCTCACCGACCGCATCGCACGGATCGACGCCGAGCAGACCGAGTATCAGGAGCTGGACGGAGCCAAGACCAAGGCCGCGACCCTGGCCACGGATCTGCAGGTTCATCAGGATGCCCTCGCAAGCAAGGAGACCGACCTTGAGGCGTTAAATAAGACGGTCGAGGCGCTGAAGGAAGAGCGGAAGGGTCTGGAGGATGCGGACAGGATCAAGGCGGATCTGGACGCGAAGAAGACCGCGCTCACCGCGAAGCAGACCGCTCTGCAGAGCATCCTGACCGATCTGGAAGCGTTGGACAAGCTGAAGAAAAAGCTGGATAAGGAGCAAAAGACCTGCGAGATGGCTCTGGACGCCCACCGAACCGCCAACGAGACCTACGCCAAGCAGTTTGATCTGTACATCAGCGAGCAGGCGGGTATTCTGGCAGAGAGACTGGAGGCGGACAAGCCCTGTCCCGTTTGCGGTTCTCTGACCCATCCCGCCCTCGCCGCCAAGGCCGAGGGCGCCCCCACCAAGGAGGAGCTGGACGGATACCAAGAGACTACTGAAGCCGCGCGCAAAACGGCCGAGGCCGCCGCCTCCGCCGTCGCCGCCACCAAGGGAAAGATGGAGGAAAAGGAAGCCTCGACCCTCGTCTCTCTTGCCAAGGAGCTGGATCACGGGACTCTGGAGGATGCCTCCACCCGCGCCGAGTCCGAGCTGACCGCCGTGATAGACCGTATCGACGGGTACGACGGTGAGATCGGGCGGCAAGAGGGAAGGATCACCCGACGGGGAGAGATCGATGAGAGCCTGCCTGCCAAAGAGAAGTCGCGGGACACCCTGGACGGAGACATCCGTACCCTGTCCGAGTCCATCGCCCAAGAAAAGGCCACCCTAGCGTCCCTGACCGAGCGTATCGCCGTGCTGGCCGAAAAACTGTGCTTTGAGAGCGAGGAAGCCTCTCGGAAGGCCAGAGCAGGTCTTGTCAAGGAAAAGAAGGCCCTGACCGACGCCTACGATGCCGCCGCCAAGGCCGTGACCGACCAAAATACGGTGATCACCAAGTTGAATGCCGCCATCACTGAGGCGGAGAATACCCTGAAGAACGCCGAGGAGGTAGACACCGCGGCAGATCGGGACAGACAGAATGCCATCACGAGCCGACAAAAGGATATCGAGAAGCAGAGCAAGACGGTCCATTCCCGCAGGAGCGCCAACCAAAACGCGCTGGGGGAGATTGAGAAGAACGCGCAGGAGATGGCCGACCTGGAGAGCAGGCTGACGTGGGTCAAGGCTCTGTCGGACACGGCCAACGGCACCGTCTACGGCAAGGACAAGATCATGCTGGAGACCTACATCCAGATGTCCTACTTCGACCGCATCATCGCCCGCGCCAACACCCGCTTCATGGTTATGTCGGGAGGACAGTACGAGCTGAAGCGGCGCATGGAGGCCGACGACAAGCGCAGCCAGACCGGTCTGGAGCTGGACGTGATCGACCACTACAACGGCACCGAGCGCAGCGTCAAGACCCTGTCGGGCGGCGAAGCCTTCAAGGCCTCCCTGTCGCTGGCACTGGGTCTTTCGGACGAGATCCAATCCTCGGCGGGTGGGATCCGTCTGGATACCATGTTCGTGGACGAGGGCTTCGGTTCCTTGGATGAGGAGTCCCTGGCTCAGGCTATCCGTACCCTCCTTACCCTCACCGAGGGCAACCGCCTCGTGGGTATTATTTCTCACGTTGGCGAGCTCAAGGAGCGGATCGAGCGCCAGATCGTGGTGACCAAGGAGAAGAGCGGGGGGAGCGCGGTGAGGATTATGTGAGAGCTTTCTATCAGCTCTCACATAACGACCACCGTGTTCGAGCCGTTTGCGGACTGCGGGAAAATTTCAAAAGGGCCAATCGGGATCATTGAGATACGCACCTCCAAAAGTGTCTAACTTTTTGGGGCATATCGCCGAGGCGCGTGCCTCTTCATTTTCCCCTTGACACCCCATCCCACATCTGCTATAATATTACCATCCCCCACCCCAAAGAAAGGAGTCCCGCCATGTCCGCCTACAACGAACTCATCAAAAACTTCGAGCGCATCCGCTCCTATATGCGGGATTTCTACGTGTACGGCTTCAAGAGCCGCGACGGGTATCAGACCAAGAGCGCCCGCTCCTATGACGACGAGCGCCGCCGCATGGAGAGTTGGCTGGGGGATCACATGAGCTTTGTCCGCACCCCCGAGGGGAAGAACGTCTTCATCTCCATCGACAGCCGCACCATCCCCCACAACCCCCTCTACAACGCCTGGAAGGCCAAAAGCTTCACCGACGGGGACATCACCCTCCACTTCATTCTTTTCGATATTCTGTATGATCCCTCTGTGCGTCGCGCCCTCCCCGAGATCCTTTCCGAGATCGACGGAAAGTACTTGGCGGGCTTTGAGACCCCCCTCATGTTCGACGAGTCCACCGTCCGCAAAAAGCTCAAGGAGTACTGCGAGGCGGGCATCCTGACAGCCGAAAAGGAGGGCCGCAAGGTCTACTACCGCCGCGCCGACTCCACCAATGTGTCCGACCTCACCGATATCCTCCACTACTACTCCGAGGTCGCCCCCTGCGGTGTTATCGGTTCCTTCATTCTGGACAAGGCGGTCACCGACACCGATTCCTTCACCTTCAAGCACCACTACATAACCGGCGCCATCGACAGCGGCGTGCTGGCCGCCCTCTTTACCGCCATGCGGGAGAAGCGGGCCGTCACCGTCACCAACATGAGCCGCCGCAAGGATCTCCCCCGCCGCAGCCGCATTGTCCCCCTCCGTATCCTCATCAGCGCCCAGAACGGCCGCCAGCACCTCTTTGCCTACCTCCCCGACTTCAATTCCTTCAACTCCTACCGCGTGGACTACCTCTCCAATGTGAAGCTGGAGGATCCCACTCCCCGCTTCGACGAGCTGCGGGCCGAGCTGGATCGGATGCAGAGCAAGATGTGGGGCGTCAGCGTCAAGCGCAACAAGTGGGGCAACGAGCATCTGGAGCACGTGGAGTTCACCATCCGCGTGGAGGAGGGGGAGGACTATATCGTCAAACGCCTCTACCGCGAGAAGCGGGTGGGCACCGTGGAAAAGCTGGACGAGCATACCTACCGCTTTTATGCGGATGTGTACGATTCCAGTGAGATGATCCCGTGGGTTCGCACCTTCATCTGCCGTATCATCAAGATGAATTTTTCCAACCGCACCATCGAGAATCAATTCAAGAACGATCTGAAAGAGATGTACCGTATGTACGGCCTCGATGAGGAGGTGAAGCCATGATCTTTTCCGAGCTGTATTCCGCCTACTACAACACCGTGGCCGCCATCATCTCCCGCATTCTGGAGGGTGAGAGAAACGAAAAGGAGCTCCAAAAGATCGTGACCGAGCGGGCCTTTGGGGAGAGCGGTCTCACCATCCTGCCATCCCTCAAATCCGAGAAGTGGCAGTTGGTTCATCCCGACATGACCACCTCCCTGGAGCACAGTCCCACCATGCCCCTCACCACCCTGCAAAAGCGCTGGCTCAAAGCCATCTCCCTGGATTCCCGCGTCCGCCTCTTCGGGGTGACCTTCCCGAATCTGGATGACGTGGAACCCCTCTTCACCCCTGAGGACTACTACGTCTACGACAAGTACGCCGACGGCGACCCCTTTGAGGACGAGGAGTACATCCGCCAGTTCCGCGTTATCCTGGAGGCCATCCATAGCGGCTCCCAGATCAAGTTCGAGATGGTCAACCGTAAGGGCAATACCATGTTCGTCCGTTGCCGCCCCGTGCGGCTGGAGTACTCCGAAAAGGACGATAAATTCCGCATGGTTACTGCGGGCTGGCGCGCCGTCTCCACCGTCAACCTGGCCAAGATCCAAAAATGCGTCCGTTACACGGGAGAAAAGCCCTCCTTCGGCCATGAGAAGGAGCCCATCTACGACACTGTCACCGTAAGGCTTCGGGACGAGCGCAACGCCCTGGAGCGGTTCATGCTCCACTTTGCCCATTTCGAGAAGCAGGCCGAGAAGCTGGGGAAGGATCTCTACCTCGTAAGGATCCGCTATGTCCACGACGACGCCCCCGAAATGGTGATCCGTATCCTCTCCTTCGGCCCCCTCGTGGAGGTGATCGGCTCGGAGGAGTTTCGGGGACTGGTGATCGACAAGCTGAAAAAACAGAAAAATATCGGGTTAAAATAAGGAAACTGCGAGATTTTGCGGAAAACCTCTGATGATCCTGCGCCTTTTTGGCGGGATTTTCGGGGGTTTTCTTAAGTTCGCAGCTTTTTTTCCGTGTTTCGGCAGGAAATATGTGGTACAATGAGGGCACGAAAGGCGCGGACAGCAACCCCTTGCTGAAGCCTGTTAAGCTTTGATCGCAACACGAAGTTGCCGGAGAAGTCCTCTAAAGGGACGAGTTCCCCCACAGACTTGACTTTGTACACCGAGCGACCGTGTCATAACGCGCCTTGAAAAGATGCCAACAGCAAAGAAGCTATCATTTGCCCCTTTAGGAGCAGCTGTTTTTCATTATTCATTTTTCATTCTTCATTAAAAACCTTTCCGCACCTGACGGTACGGACGGGTCGT
>JAFQOC010000286.1 GCA_017420845.1 Clostridia bacterium | reverse complement strand
GTGGCTGTCCTGTCGGTTGATGACGAAGGATACCTGATATCCCGCGTTGCCCCAGCCCACCAGAACGGTGTGACGGCCGTTGCGGCCAGCCCCGGGCTTGCGGGTGCCCATGGGGAGCAGTCCGATCTCGGCATCGGTGGCGGTGTAGATTTTCCGCATGAACTTCCAATCATGGCTGTTGGGACCCGTGTAGAGGCCGTGGTGGGTGATCTGGAGGGCACTGCTCTTGAAAGCATCCGACTCACTGTTGACCCACGCCGCCTCCGAGGCCGCCTCGCTGGCATCGCCCATATGGAGGACGCTTTGGCCGTTGGCCTCGATGCGGAAGAGCAGGGAGGTGGTGTTGTAGTAGTTCACCCCTTCGGTGGAGTTGTATAGCAGCTCGGGGGCGTAGAGCATATGGATCTTGAGACCCCCGAAGAAGTAGGTGAGGCCCGCGTGGGGGCTGACCCGTCGGGCGTTGGGGTAGGACAGGCGGACGATCTCGGCGAACTCCTCCCCCGTGGTGTTGCCCTTGGGGGCCACCGCGTCGGTGGGGAAGCTGTACATGACGTAGGTAAGGTCGGTGCGGTCGGCGTACTGGGCGGAGAACCGCTTGAAGGTGCCCATGTGGTCGGCGTGGCCGTGGGTGAAGATCCAGGCGGCGATGCGGTACTTACCGTCCTCGTCCCGCGCCACGTCCAGCCGTTGCAGGGTGCGGAACAGATTGACCGAGCAATCCACGTTGTTTACGCCACCGTCGATGATGAGGGCGGTGCCGTCGGCCAAACGGTAGACGTAGCACATACCGATCATGGGGTTATCGTTTTTGTCCCCACGGGCGATACCGATCTGTGCCATGACCACGTCCCCCTGTGCGGGGTTACGGACGGCATACAGCGGATCGGTGGTGACGGCATCAGCCTTCTCCCACAGGACGTGAAGGGAGCCGTCTGCCGTCTCAATAAGGGTGACGGTATGCTCCAGACTTTTCAGCACAGCGGTCCCCAGCTTGGTGCCGTGGGCAGGAGTGGTGGCGGCGAGGATGTAGCCCTCCTTTTGGAAGGCGTCCTTCACTGTGTCGATATCCTGCTTAGGGAGGGTGACCTGCATACAGACCGACGAGATCCAACGGGGAGAGACCCGCCCCGCCAGCTGATCCAGGATCCTCTTGGGAGCGGCGGCGGAGACCAGCACCTCGGGCTCGGTTTCGGGCTCAGTTTCGGGCTCCGTCTCGGTGGGGGCTTCGGTCTCGGGAGCGGTAGGAGCCTCGACGGGGGCATCCGTGGGCGTGTCCGTGGGGGTATCCGTCACCGCATCCGCCGTGGTATCGGCGGGGCCGTGGGATGTGTCACAGGCGCAGAGAATGGCGCAGATCATCAGAATGCTGAACAGGAGCAGAAGACTTTTCATACGTTTCATATTCATACGCTCTCCTTACTATGTGGGTCTGTGGTCGGGACGCTACGCCGTTTCGGACTCAAACAGCTTCTTCTTTTTGCCGTTCTCACCGATTCCGTAGATCCATATCCATGTAAAAGCATCGGCGTATTCCTCGGGCGTCGCCTCGGCGCCCATGTTCTCCCGAAATTCCTCCAGGGACTCGTCATGCTCCAGCCTGAGGACGATCCTCATGGGGGAGCCGTCGCGACTGCCCGTGGGGCGGAGGGTTGGCTCGTAGGCCTTGGCCTCGGGAGTCAGCTCATCGCAGTACAGGGCATCGTAGCCGTGGTACCGGGAGTCAAAGACCGTGATCTCGTGGCCGCAGGCGGTGCAGGTCACGCGGAAGACCTCGATCCCCGCAAAGAAGGGCCGTTCGGGGTAGTTGTCCTCCACCCACTCGCCGTTCTCGGTGTGCCAATGGCGGGTAGTACCGTTCTCGTCCTTGGTTACTTTGCGAGGGCCGCTGAAGACCATCAACAAATAATCGTAGTAGGGCTTGACCGCCCGCTTTTCTTCCTTGGTCTCGACTCTGCGGGAGGCATGGAACAGCCCGTGTCCGCAGGTACACCGCAGATCAAACGCTGTGTGGTTTTTCTTTGTCTGCGGATCCACAGCGTATTTTTGTAGGTATTCGGGGATCGGCATGATCACTCCTTTTCGGCCAGCGGGTATTCGATCACGGTATCGCGGGACAAGGGCTCACCCAGCACGGGGAGACCCTTCTCGTCAAAGCCGATGGGCTGGATATACATATACCGTCCCGCCTCGCCCGCGTCGGGGGTGTGCATCCCGTGGTAGGAGATCCAGGTCTGCCCGTCGGGGGTGTCGAAGAAGAAGCAATGCCCCACGCCGTAGACCTCATTGGCGGCCTGGAAGACGGGCTGATTGCTCTTTTTCCAGTTGGTACGGCGCATGACGCTCTCCTCGGTGAGGTCCTCACCCGTGAACTCCAGAAGACCCAGGCAGTAGTATTCCGACCAACAGCCGCTGGCGGAATAGAGCAGGCAGAGCTTGCCGTTGCGGTACAGGAACACGGGGCCCTCGTTGACCCGCTCGTCCTTGCCCTCGGTCTTGCCCAGCCGCTCCCACTCGTAGCGGGGGTAGGATACCTCGATGCGCTTGTCCGACACCGTCCAGGGATCCTCCATCACCGCCAGGGTGATGACCTGCCCCTTGTCGGTGAACTGGGAAAAGGCGGTGTAGAGAGTACCGCTCTGCTCGTCGTAGAACACAGTCTGGTCGATGGCCAGGGTGTTGGGGTCGGTGAAGCCCTTAAAAACGTACTCGCCAAAGGGATCATTGGTTACTGATTCCAGGCAGAACATACGGATGGTGAAGAAGTCCCAGCCGTTCGTGGAGCCGCTGGCGTAGATATACCAGCGGTCGGTGGCGGGATTGTAGTGCAGCTCGGGGGCCCAGATATTGCCCTGCACCGTTTCGTTCAGGTTCATGACCGTGATCTTCTCGTCGGTGAGGAGGGTTTTCAGATCCTTACTGCGGAAGAGGGAGATACCGATGGCCTCGGTGTAGGTGGCGTAGTAGTAGCCCTCGTGGTAGACCACCACGGGATCGGCGGCGGCGTTTGCGGAGAGGGGATTCTGCATGGTGCCCATCACGAATGCCTCGCTTTCTGTTTCTTCCTCGGTGGGGGCTTCGGTCTCCTCCTCGGTGGGGATCTCGGAGGGAGCCTCGGTCTCGGGGGCGGTCGTCACGTCCTCCGTGGTGGGAGAGGTCACCTCACCGCTCCCGGTGGGGGCTTCGGTGGCGTTTCCGTCCCCCGAGGG
>JAFQOC010000030.1 GCA_017420845.1 Clostridia bacterium | reverse complement strand
TATTCGAGAGGCCGAGAGCCTGAGTGGAAGCACCAGGCGAGAAAAAGGCGACGAAATTTTTAAGGGGTGCTTCCTGCCCTCGCAAAGCGAGGGCGGGGTTCAGAATCCTTTCGGGTAGGCCAAAAAGAAAAGTCGCGCAAGCGGCTTTTTCTTTCTACTTTCACTCTTCTCTTTTCACTCTTCACTCTTCACTTTTCCCTAACTCTTCCACGCGACTTTTCCAGAGAAGAGATAAGAAAGAAGAGAGAAAAGAAAAGGTAGCTTTTCTCCTGCGCCTTTGGCGCTTTGGTCGAAAAGCATTGATTTTCAGTAAAAAGTGTGATATAATGATTTCAAAGAAAGGTGAAGACAATGAATAGCCCATTACTTGAAAAATCTATGGATTTCGCTACTCAGATTGTACTTTTCTACGAGGAATTTTCCAAAACCAAAAAGGATACGACAATTGCGAAACAGTTGCTCCGTTCTGCTACAAGTGTAGGTGCAAACATCAATGAAGCCATTTACGGAAACAGTAAAGCGGACTTTATCTCAAAATTACACATTTCTCTCAAAGAAACAGGCGAGAGCATTTATTGGTTGACCTTGTTAAAACGAACAAATTTGATAGCATACGATTTTGATAAGTTGCTTTCGTTAGCCGAAGAAATTAAACGAATGCTGGTTGCTTCGCTTAATACAGCCAAATCTACTCAAGAAAATAAATGAAAATACTATATACCGCATTTAAGGGAAAGAATAACACTTCGTATCAAGTAGCAAGCTGTTTAAATGGAGCTGTGTTACTTTTAACCAATTCTTTCCATGGATTGGAAAGAGATATAAATACTGCTGTCGGAAATTATGATGTTGTTTATATGTTGGGCGTTGATAAGTCACTAAAAAACAAAATCAAAATTGAAACTTGTGCAGAATACGATGGGGAACGGATTTTTACAACGTTTAATATATCGGAATTAGAAAAAAGAATTGCGGATAAACTGTCTTATTCTATTTCAGATTGTCCTACCAAATATTTGTGTAATGCCGCATTTTACCATATGTTAAAGAAAAATAAAAACACGATTTTTATACATATTCCTTCAATATCCGGAATGAATAATTGTTTGAAAGAATCTATAATTGAACTTTTAAATTAAGCATTTGATTTTTCAAAACTCGCGAGAGTTCAAATCCATATCAAAACAACGGAAAATATCTTTTTTGTCGCCCCTTCACAACAGAAAAGACACCCCTCGTGGGTGTCTTTTCTGTTGGCCTATTCGTGAGGACGAGGACCTGAGTGGAAGCACCAAGCAAAAAAACGGGGACATATTTTGGAGGTGCTTCCTGCCCTCGCCGCGCGAGGGCGGGGTTCAGAATCCTTTCGGGTAGGCCACACCTCACTAATTTGAACCTTCTTTAGAGGGGACGGATTGGTGAGGTTTTCCTTTGTTGTAGGAGAAAAAATCCCGATTTTTTAGCCTTTCGTCGTCACCGGCTTAGCACAGTCCCCGAATCTGTCAACTTTGCCGCAGAACGGATGAAAAAATCCCCGCTTTTCAGCGGGGATTTGGGAGATCACTCTTCAATGGTGATCCGAATCTCGGAGATCGTGTCGGTCGTGGATTGGAATCCATGATCGTTGGCTACCAGCCGGACGATGTACTCACCCGCAGGCAGATCCACCGTGAGATTGGAGCCGTCCTTGACAGCCAGCATATCGAAGGGAGTACCCGAGCCGACGGAGGTGACGTACCACCAGTAGGCAGAGCCCTGGCCCTGCTCGAACAACTCCACCGTCTGAATGCCGACCCAGTCGGTGCCGCTTCCAATGACGGTGGTCATGATGGGCTCACCCACCTTGTAGGTGGTCTTGTCCAGGATGAGGCGAGGCTCGTCGGGGGTGACGACAGGGGGCTGAGTCTCGGGCTCGGTTGCGGGCTGCTTGTGGGCAGGGACCGTATAGTCGGGGATGGACAGAGGTGCGTCGGCGGCGAACTTAGTGCCCCACGCGCGCTTGTACTCGCCGCAGCCTGCGATCAGGATCTCCTTGGTGTAGTCGCGGTTCTCCAGGGCAATACGGACGTCGTCGTTACGGTCCTGAAGGTCGTAGAGCCAGATGTTGCAGGGGTAGTACAGGATGGAAGCCTTGACCTCCTCGTAGAAGGACAGGGGAACATCCTCCACACCGTGGTGGGAGACCTGGCAGACGTCGCTCTTGAGGTAGCTTCCGTAGATCTCGTGCATATAAGTGGAGCCCTTGATGGCAATATCAGCCAGGAACAGAGCGTTGTAGTCATCATCAAACAGACGGGTAACGATGGAGGTATCGTTGAAGTTACCGACGTCGCTCGTGTTCTTGTACAGGGTCTCGGGAGCCATCAGGATCTCCATCTTGAGGTTGCAGAAATTGAACAGCATTCCGGTATGGGCAAAGACCAGCTTGGCGCCCTTCATGCCCTTCACGTCCTCGTAGAGCTGGGTACCGAAATAGGGATCGTTGTTCTCGTCGTTCAGGGTGTAATTCTCCTCGTTGAGGGGAGAGTAGATCACGTACTCCACCGTGACCACATCCTTGTATCGGGAATTGGTAGCAAAGGCCTGGAAGGTGGGGTAGTGATCGTTGTGGGAGTGGGTCAGCACCCACGCGCGGACAACGGGCTTGCCCTCGCCCTTGTAGTTATTGAGCAGGTACTGCTGGAGCTTTCGGGCCTGACCGACGTAGGAGCCGTCGTAAACGATGTAGGAGCCGTCCTTCAGCTGGATGACGTAGGACATACCGTTGACGTTGGTGTTGTCCTTCAGCTGGACGATGCTGCACTCGTACTCACCGTCGGTCACGGCAGGAGTCATGGGAGGCAGGCTGTTAGCGGCGGTGTCGGACAGAACGATGTTCAGCTCACCCTTAGCCTTGAGCCAGTAGACGTGAGCCATGGGGCCGTCGCCCACGAAGGTGGTGGCGGTATTTTCGGCCATGGTGTGAGAACTGTAAACCTTAAAACCCTTTTCCGTGTAGTAAGCGCAAACGGTGGCAAAATCATCGGCAGTCTTGCCGGTGTAGTTGTGAAGAACCGAGCCGTCGTCACAGTCGTAGACAATGTCGGCCGTGGCATACGCATCGGGAAGATCGACTTCGGTGGGCAGGGGAGTCTCGGGTTCGGTCGTTGCCTCGGTGGTCTCCTCTGTGGAATCACCCGTAGCCGCAGTGGTTTCCTCCGAGGGCTCCTTGTCGGTGCAGGCAATCAGAGGCATGGCCATGGCCGCTATCAGCAGGAGGACGGTCAGAGCTTTCAAACAGTGCTTTTTCATGAGATCATCCTTTCAAATGGTAATATTACCGTTTTCTTCGGTGCAGTTATTATACCATAATTACTTGAAGGTGTCAAGGGGCGAAAACGCGTATAATGTTTTATGGGTGTTATATTGCACAAATATCTATATTTTCCATTGACAAATCCCGTAATTCTGCTATAATAAGAGTACTAACCGCTCATATAGCGGAAATTTCTACCGAAATCAAACAAGGAGGCTACACACATGAAAAAGCTATTCGCCTTTGTCCTTTGCTTGACTGCTCTGTTGATCCTTTGTACGCTCACCGCGTCCGCCGTCACCAACACGGGTGAGTTCTACGTGGAGGACGCCAAGAAGATCGACGAGATCCTCGCCGGTGAGGCCGGTGAAGGAGACGTAGCCTGGGAGGTCCCCTTCCTCCACATCGCCCCCAAGCTGGACGGCACCATCGACAAGAGCGAGTACCTGCCCTTCGAGCTGTACGAGGACTACCTGTCCTGGCTCGCCAACTCCTCCGACCCCACCACGGGTACGGTGCCCAACACCGAGGAGGACTTCATGACCTTCTACGAGGGCTCCCAGGGAGACTTCGTCCGACCCTATTGGGGCTGGGACGGCACCTACCTCTATCTGGCCTTTGAGGTCAACCTCATCAACGGCTTCACCTGCACCCCCGAGGCCATGGGCGGTGATATGTACCTGTGGGCCTACAACTGCCTCCAAGTGGGTCTCTCCCCCGCCGACGCCACCGGCACCAACGGCTACATCGAGCTGGGCTACGGTGTCCACAGCGAGACCAACGAATCCCTGACCTTCAACTGGTTCGGCACCTACCTCCCCAAGCCCGGCGAGGACTTCGTGGGCTACTACGACAAAGAGAACCAGGTGCTCCGCTACGAAATGCGAATCCACCTCCAGACGGTTCTGGGACTGACCGACCGTACCGTAGAGAACGGTGACTCCATGAACATGGGCTGGGTCCTGTCCACCAACGGCGAGACCACGGGTCCCTACGACGTCTGGCACCTCATGTTCGCCCGCGGCGTCAGCGGCCCTTACTCCAAGGACGTCTCCAAGCTGGCTATGGTGACCTTCACGGGTAAGCCCGACGGGCTGGACATCCCCGTGGCCGATATCCCCGGCATGAGCGAGGAGGATAAGGAGTACAAGCTCATGGAGATGATCGACTTCTCGGACGAGGCCGTGGTCAAGACCTTCGAGGGCGAGAACGCCGCCGTGGACTATATGACCGAGGGCGACCTCTCCTTCATGCGCATCACCTCCCTGACCCCCGAGGGCTACGCCTACGCCTACAGCTCCAAGTACCCCCGCAACATCGTGGGCGGCCAGGGCGACTACGTGGTCATCCGCTACCGCACCTCCTCCGACAAGGCTGAGGATCTGGGCCTGTCCTACCGCTCCCTCTTCGCGCCCGAGTACGATCTGGAAATGTGCTACTTTGATTCGGTGGGCACCGACGGTGAGTGGCACACCACCATCTTCTATATGTCGGGCGAGGCAGGCTGGCAGCACTTCATCCTGAACCTCTGTCTGGTTCCCTTCTACGGTGCCGAGGAATTCGCCCAGGAGACCTTTGACATAGCCTGGATCAAGTTCTACCAGAACGATCCCACCGACCTCTACGAGGCTGACTTCTTTGATCCCGACTCCGTAGTGCAGGATACCACCGCCCAGGAGACCGAGGCTCCCACCGAGGCGCCTACCGCCGCGCCCGACGTGACCGAGGCCCCCACCGACACCCCCGACGCGGGCACTGAGGCTCCCACCGACGCCCCCGTAGAGAAGAAGGGCTGCGGCTCTGTGGTTGGCTTTGGCGTGACCGCCATGCTGGTGGCTATGGCCGCCGCTGTGGCGTTGAAGAAGAAGGACGAATAATTCCCAACCATATCGAAATCCCTCACGGATTCCCCTACCCCTGCAAAGCGGGGGCAGAGATCCGTGAGGGCTTTATTTCAATTTCATAAAATATTGCACAATTATCTTCATCCCCTATTGACAAATCCCGTAATTTTGTTATAATTAGAGTACTCACCGCCCATAAAGCGGGAAATCCTACCGACATCAAACAAGGAGGCCATACACATGAAAAAGCTATTTGCCTTTGCCCTTTGCTTGACTGCTCTGTTGATTCTTTGTACGATTACCGCGTCCGCCGTCGTCAACAAGGACGGACACTACACCGAGGAAGCCAAAAAGATCGACGAGATCATCGCCGGCAAGGCAGGCGAAGGGGACGTGGCGTGGGAGGTCCCCTTCCTGCACATCGCCCCCAAGCTGGACGGCACCATCGGCAAGAATGAGTACATCCCCTTCGAGCTGTACGAGGACTACCTGTCCTGGCTCGCCAACTCCGGTGCGGACGGCTCCACCGAGGAGGATTTTACCACCTTCTACGAGGGTACCCAGGGCGATGCCATCAAGCCCTACTGGGGTTGGGACGGTATCTACCTGTACCTGGCCTTTGAGGTCAACCTCGTCAACGGCTTCTCCTGTACCCCCGAGGCCATGGGCGGCGATATGTACCTGTGGGCTTACAACTGTCTCCAGGTGGGTATTGCCCCCGCCGACGCGACGGGCACCAACGACTACATCGAGCTGGGCTACGGCGTCCACAGCGAGACCAACGAGTCCTTGACCTTCAACTGGTTCGGCACCTACCTGCCCAAGCCCGGGGAGGACTTCGTGGGCTACTACGACAAGGAGAACCAGGTGCTCCGCTACGAGATCCGCATCCATCTCCAGACGGTCCTGGGTCTGACCGACCGCACCGTGGAGAACGGCGATACCATGAACTACGCCTGGGTGCTGTCCACCAACGGTGAGGCCGAGACCCCCAACGATTACTGGCACCTCATGTTCGCCCGCGGCATCAGCGGCCCTCTCTCCAAGGACGTCTCCAAGTTCGCCCTCGTGACCTTCGCCGGTAAGCCCGACGGCCTGGACATCAAGCCCGTGGAGATCCCCGGCATGAGCGAGGAGGACAGAGAGTACAAGCTCATGGAGATGATCGACATGGCCGACGAGGCCGTGGTCAAGACCTTTGAGGGCGAGAACGCCGCCGTGGACTACGTCACCGAGGGGGATATGTCCTTCATGCGCATCACCTCCCTGACGCCCGATGGCTACGCCTACGCCTTCAGCTCCAAGTACCCCCGCAACATCGTGGGCACCCGCGGTGACTACATCGTCATCCGCTACCGCACCTCCTCCCCCAAGGGCGGGGATCTGGGCCTGTCCTACCGTACCGGCGCGACGCCCGAGTACGATCTGGATATGTGCTACTACGATTCGGTGGGCACCGACGGTGAGTGGCACACCGCCATCTTCTACATGACGGGCGAGCCCGGCTGGGACGGAAGTTACTTCATCCTCAATCTGTGCCTGGTCCCCTTCTACGGTGCCGAGGAATTCGCCCAGGAGACCTTTGACATAGCCTGGATCAAGTTCTACCAGAACGATCCCACCGACCTCTACGAGGCTGACTTCTTTGATCCCGACTCCGTGGTGCAGGACACCACCGCCCAGGAGACCGAGGCTCCCACCGAGGCACCCACCGACGCCCCCGTGGACGTGACCGAGGCCCCCACCGACGCTCCCGACGCGGGCACCGAGGCTCCCACCGACGCCCACGTGGAGAAGAAGGGCTGCGGCTCCGTGGTTGGCTTTGGCGTGACCGGCCTGCTGATGGCCATGGCCGCCGCTGTGGCCTTGAAGAAAAAGGACGAGTAATTTCCCCTACCATACCGAAAGCCCCCGCGGATGCGGGGGCTTTCCTTTTCTCGGAACGGTTTGCTGACAAGCGGATGAGTATACGGCATACTGCGCATATTTGATGGAGGGATACGAAATGCTGTGAAATTCGAGCTTGGCGTGGTGCTTTGCCCGTTTGACTTTCGAAAACAATCAAGAAACAGTAGAAATTACGTGAGATCCATTGACAATCGAATGAACGTATGTTATAATACAATAAACAATCCAACGCCGCAAGCATTTCCGTGAAAGGAGCCGACCATGAGCAAAAAGAAATCCAAGCGCAAGTCCCCGGCTCTCCGTCCGCCGCCTCTGTCGGGGTTAGATAAGGCCGTGTACGTCTGCCTCTTCCTCGCAGACCTTGCTCTGCTCTTCGGAATGCTGCTCGGCCTGTTTTCTTTGCAGCAAAAAATCGCCTACGCCGATCCCACCGTCATGTGCTCGGCGGCGCGGGGAAGCGTGTTTTGGGCGGCCCCTTTTCTGACGGTCTTCGCCATCATCACCATGGGCGGGCTCCTTACCGCCTACGGGGACAAAAAGCCCATCTTCGGCAAAAAGGGCATCCCCTACGGCTCCGTCCATTATGCTCCCGTCTATCCTCTGTTCATGAAGGACCGTCCCAAGCCCTACGTCCGTCCCTCGGAGAAGCGGTACCGCCGATTCATCCTGCGGCTTGCCGTGGGGGCTTTGGCGGTCACCCTCCTGCTCACTCCGCTGGCCCTGTACGGCCGCAGCAGTCTCCGCGAGGACATGAGCATCACGGTCTACAGCGTGTTCAATCGGGAGCAACGCCGCTACGGGCAGGAGGACATCGATACCGTGACCTTCGCCATTCACCGCCGTTCCAAGGGTTACGGCCTGACCCTGCGCGCCGAGATCCGCACCAAGGACGGACGGCGGTACGATTACGGCGGCACCGGGGATCTGGACACCCTGCTCTACATCAAATCCCACGTCTCCCCCTCCCAAGTCCGCTACCGATGGGAAAACCGTCTGGAGGAGCTGATCCGCCGCAAGGATTTCACCCCCGACGAAGCCGCCAAGGTGCGTGCCCTGTTCGGGAAGGCATAAAACAACACAAAGCAAAAAAGGGCGCCGCAAACGCGGCGCCCTTTCCTATGAGACCGAAGCAGCTCGATCAGGAATTCTTGATATGCACGTCCAGCTGCTGGAAGGGGATCTCGATGCCGTTCTTGTCAAACTCAGCCTTGACAGCCTCGGTGACGTCGAAATACACAGTCCAGTAGTCGGCATTCTTGACCCATGCGCGGGTCTTGATGACGATGGCCGAGGTGCCGTGAGCGGACATACGGACGAAGGGAGCGGGATCCTTCAGGACCAGCTCATGCTTCTCCAGGATCTCGGTGATGATGGCCTTGGCCTTGTCGCTGTCCGCGGAATAGGCGACCGAGAAGTCCAGATCCACGCGGCGGGTATCCTTCTCGGAGTAGTTGATGATGTTCCCGTTGGCCAGAGCGCCGTTGGGCACGTACACAACCTTGTTGTCGCCGGTGATGATCTTGGTGCTGGTGATGTGGATGTCAGCCACCGTTCCCGAGATACCCTGTGCCTCGATGAAGTCGTCCACGCGGAAGGGACGGGTGAGCAGGATCAGGACACCGCCCGCCAGATTCGACAGCGCACCGTTTACGGCCAAGCCCACGCAAACACCGAAGGATGCGATGAGTGCGGTAATGCCGCTGGTATCAATGCCGAGGTATCCCACAAGGCACACCAGAACAACAACTCTGAGCACCAGACCCAGCGCGTAGGCCAGTGTCCGCATGACCGTTTTGTCGGCGTTCTTCTTGGCACCCGATTTTTCGATCTTACGGCAGACGACCTTGATGATCTTAAAGGAGATGAGCAGGATCACCAGGGCGATGATGAGCTTGACGCCCGTGGTCGTTGCCCAATTGATCAGGGTGTTCAGCAATGTTTCAAACCATTCCATAAATAAACCTCCCGAGGGTTGAATTTGTAGGTTTATTATAGCATCTTTTTCGTCCAAAGTCAAGAAGAAATGAAAAAAACCATACTTTGCACAATGCACAATATTTTGCGGCGCTCAAAGGTTCCAAAGGAGGAAGGGGCTGCTTCATAGCATTCATAAATTGTGAACGCTATGTGCAACCATAACAAAAAACCAAGGTCAAATCAGCCGATTGATCTTGGTTTTTTGTTGCTCTTCTACAGGTGAAAAGTCAAATAATTCAATTTGACTCAGCCCCATATACGATCTCTCACTCCCCCAGCATGATGCGGATGATCTCCCGATCCGTCTCGCTCATGCCCTCTCTGGCCAATCGGCCGATGTTGCGGATGGTGTTCTCCACCCCTTTGGTGATGATGCCGTCACCGCCGTAGAACTGGCGGCCCGAGCGCATCATGTCGTAGCCCATGATGCCCGCTTCCACCGCCATGGCGATCTTGGCGGCGCAGGAGGCCTTGGCTCCGTCGCAGATGGTGCCCGACAGGATGGCCACGGCGTTGACCAGGGTATGGGCGATCTCATTGAAGCGGCCACCCGCCAGGTAGCAGATACCGCACCCGCACCCACAGCCCGCGCTGATGGCACCGCAGTAGGCCGAGAGACAGCCAATGCCCGTCTTCTGGTGGACGGTGATGAGATTGGATACGAGAAGTGCGCGGAGAAGGGTCTCCTCGTCGGTGTGCCACTTGCGGGCGTAGACCACCACAGGGACAGAGGCGGTCATGCCCTGATTGCCACTTCCCGAGATGATACAGACAGGCAGCTCACAGCCGTTCATGCGGGCATCCGATCCCGCGGCGGCGTAGGCTCTGGCCTGGGTGCGGAGGTCGCTGTGACCGCCGTTGTAGAGAAGACGGCCGATGGATGCGCCGTACTCATTGCGCAGACCCTCCTCGGCGATGGCCATGTTCATGGAGATCTGACGCTCCAGCAGGGGTCTGACCTCATCCAGCTCCACCTCCTCGGCGTAGGTGACGATGTCCTGCACGTTGAGGAGGGATCGGTCTGCGGGCTTGATATGCTCCAAGGACTCGCCGTAGAGGTAGCGGTCGGTGAGGTCTTGGGTCGCGCCTTCGGCGGTACGGGTCACCGACACCACGTTGGTGTGGCGGTCGATCAGGTGGACGCGGACGGTGACGGTCTGACCGTTCACAGCGGCCTCACCCGTCATGACCAGCTCGAAGGGGTGCTTGGTGTCCAGCTCGCTGACGGCGGGGGTGGTGGTATGTAGAAAATCGCGGATGCGCTCGGCGTCGGCGGGTTTTAAGGCGCACAGCACCTCCAGCTTGCGGTCGGGACAGCCGGCCACGATGCCCGCGGCCACGGCGGCCTCAATGCCGTGCATCCCGTCGGTGGCGGGGACGATGACAGAC